>DHOO01000024.1:63390-79219 GCA_002409975.1 Firmicutes bacterium UBA5388 | reverse complement strand
GACTCACCTGGCTTTGAATTTTCACCATTTCATGTGCGCGGGCGGTAGCCAGCGTGAGCGGCTACCTAGAAAACCATCATTTGCCGGGTTAAGTTCCGAGCCCAATGATCGGCTTCTAATATTGTTTCCAAATCCGGCCGCTGACTAACCCTCTTCATATGTTCGTTCATAACTTTAGTAATTAGACGTGGTATCTCTAAAAAGCTAATCCTTCCAGCAAGAAAGGACCAAACAGCCTCTTCGTTAGCAGCATTTAAAACCGCAGGCATTGTGCCTCCAGTTTTCCCAGCTTCGTAAGCCAATGCCAGACAAGGGAATAACTGAAAATCTGGTGGATAGAATTGTAGCTCAGAAAGGTTGCAGAGATCTAACCGTGAAAAAGGGTTTGGTTTTCTCTGCGGATAAGTCAAAGCTAACTGGATGGGAAGTCTCATATCAGCCGGTCCCAACTGTGCCAAAAAAGACCCATCCACCAATTCTATTAAAGAATGAACTATACTTTGAGGGTGAATTACCACCTTAATCCACTCATAATCAACGCCGAATAGCCAGTGAGCTTCGATTACTTCTAACCCTTTATTCATCAGCGTGGCGGAATCAACTGTAATCTTCCCCCCCATCTGCCAAGTAGGATGAGCAAGAGCCGCCTTTGGAGTAATTTTTTCCATCTGTTTTAATGAAAACTGGCGAAAAGGACCACCTGAAGCAGTTAAATGCAGAGTCTTTAAGTTTTCTTTCGTAATTCCCTGCAAACATTGGAAGATGGCGCTATGCTCACTATCTACGGGTATAAGCTGAGATTTGCCTCTCCTACCGAGCTCAGCCATGATCACTTCCCCAGCCGCCACCAAACTTTCTTTATTCGCCAAAGCTACCTTTTTACCAGCTTTTAGAGCCGCCAGTGTAGGTTTAATCCCAGCCGCCCCTACTACTGCTGACACTACCAGATCGACCTCAGGATCGGTTACCAACTCAATCAACCCCTCGGCGCCTGAAAGAAGCTCCCCATCCCATCCAGTTAATTCCGAAGCAACCTGCTGATATTGTAAAGGGTTAGTAACCACCGCTTTCTTGGGGTGTAAAGTCCTGATCTGTTCTGTTAGTAACGAGCTTTGGTTATGAGCTGAAAGCCCATAAATTTCTATCTGATCGCCAAGAAATTCTGCCACCTCAACCGTCTGCCGTCCAATAGATCCCGTTGAGCCAATAATTGCTAGCTTCTTTTTCACCATCAATCACCTTCATTAAATCTGAAACCATCTTCTGTAAAAAAAGGAATAAGCCCTTGATAAAAAGAGCGTATCACGACAAAAAAAACCGGACCTAATAAAAAACCATAGATACCAAATAATCTAATCCCTAAGTAAATTGAGAGCAGTACCAATAAAGGATGTAAACCCAGCTTTTCTCCGACTAACCGGACTTCAATGATCTGTCTTAGTCCTAAGGTTATTAGAAAAGCCACTACCAGATAAATAACAGTCCGCAGACGACCGGTGGCCAAGTGCCAACCAATCCAAGGAAAATATATAGTAGAGGGACCAATCAGCGGAACAAAATCAAATAAACCAAGAGTAATGCCGATCAGCCACGGTTTAGAAAATCCGAAAAATCCTAAAAGTAGAGTGGATAATAAACCCGTAATTACCGCTAACATTAGTTGAACTTTTAAAAACCCCCAGCCAGAGCGAAGAATTTCATCATGAATCTTAAGGACCGGTTTTTCCCATTCCACAGGTAAGAAAGATAAAAATAACTGTTTAAATTTAAATTTATCCCTACTTAGAAAATAAGCCGCAAAACCGCTCAAAAAAAGATTTAAAAGAAAAACAGGAAATCCTCTAAAAATATTTAGCGCCCTTTCAAGAAGGCTGCTTGCCGCCGTCAACAGCTTTTCCGGACTTAACTTGTTTTTATCCCAAAAGCCCCTCGGTAATTGCAGCCAAGTTGTTATTTCTAAAATTAGCTTTTCAAGCCCTTTTTCTAAAAATCCTATCTTACCTGGCAAATCCAACAATAAATCTCTTGTTTCTTGATAAAGGTGGGCAAAAAGCAAAGTTAGCAAAAACCCGATCATAATTACGGTAAACAGCAACACGAACAAAACAGCAATTTCTCGTGGAAATCTAAAGCGATGTTCAACAAAGGCCACCGGTGTTTCAATCAAATAGGCAATGAGCAGTCCCAAGATAAACGGTGTTATTAATGGAAAAAGGTGTTTGATTGCCAAGAAAAAAAGGAGCACAAGTATTAACAGAATTGAACTTAAACGGAGCTGTTCTGGAATTTTCATCAGATACCACCCCGTTAAGCTTACGCACCCGATAACAAAATCATTCCCCTGAAAATCAGCTAACAATAAGTAAGGCTAAATAAAAAGCAAGCGGTAAGGCAAATAAGGCGCTATCAAAGCGATCAAGAACCCCTCCATGGCCAGGTAAAAATGATCCTGAATCTTTAATCTCGACCGTTCTTTTTAAAAAAGATTCAAACAAATCTCCCAACTGCCCCATTAAACTGGTTAACAAGCTGGTCCCAACTACCCAAAGCAAAGGTAGTTTAACAATCAGACCGAAAACCATTCCACAAACCGTTCCTACTAGAAGTCCACCCATAGCGCCTTCTATTGTTTTATGAGGACTTATTCTTGGCGCCAACGGGTTCTTACCAAGAGCGGAACCAATAAAATACGCTCCTGTATCGGTACCCCAGATCACTAGAAAAGCAAAGATCAAGATTTGCCAACCAAACGGGGCTGGAAAAGCTCTAATTAATAGAATATAGGTAAAAACAATCCCCGGGTAAACCAGAGCAAAAAGATTTGCAAAAATTGAAAACAGCAAGGCTTGAGTAATTTCTTTCCCGAGATGAGAAAGAAAAGAAAATAAAAGGATTAATACTAAAAACAAGCCCACTAATTCACCGTTGCCAACAGGCAGGTCATAATGGAGAACAATTGCTTGTCCAAAAGTAAATAAAAGACTAAAAGAAAGAATTAGAGGAAAATTTATGTCTATTCCTGCTGCTTGCGATAATCTGGAAATTTCCCAAGTGCCCAGCGCGACCAGGAATCCTACAGCTATAGCGAGCAGCGCTCCTCCTTTTAAGAGCAGAAAAAGGAAGATTAGGCCGCCAATGGTTCCTGTTAATATCCGGGTTTTCATTTTGCCCCCCCTTCCTTAACTCCACCAAACCGGCGTGATCGTTTTTTATACTCCAGGAGAGCTTCTCTAAATTCTAAAGGTCCGAAATCAGGCCAGAGCGTATTGGTAAAGAATAATTCGGCATAGGCGCCCTGCCACAGAAGGAAATTGCTAATCCGCTGTTCCCCGCTAGTTCTAATGATCAGATCTGGATCAGGTTGTCCTGAAGTAAAAAGATAGTTAGTAAAGCAGTCTTCTGTAATATCTTCTATCTTCAATCTTTTTTCCTCTACTTCCTTAACAAGTTGTCTGATGGCATTAATAATCTCTACTCGTCCACCATAATTAATTGCTAAATTCAAAGTTACCCGCGAGTTATTAGCCGTTCTTTCTTCCGTCTCGTTAATTAGTCTTATTAATTTAGGATCAAGCCCTTCCGATAAACCAATAAAATGGACTTTTACTCCTTTTTTATGTAGTTCATTAGTTTCATTCTGCAAAGTCTGATAAAAGAGGTTCATTAAAAAAGTAACTTCCTGCTGCGGGCGTTTCCAATTCTCTGTAGAAAAGGCATATAAAGTCAAAACCTTAACCCCTAATCTGCCACATTCTTCTGTGAGCTCACGTACTCTTTTTAAACCTGCTTGGTGACCAGCAGAACGAGGTAGACCACTTTTTTGGGCCCAACGGCCATTTCCATCCATGATGATCGCAACATGCTTTGGTAAGCTAGGATCTCCGGGTTCTATAGATCGAACTCCAGCCGTATAATTTTTCCCTTTAAAGAACCCTTCTGTTAAACGAGAGAATAACGTCAAAAATTAGACCTCCATAATCTCCTGCTCTTTATTAGTCATTAATTTGTCAATCTCTGCAATATACTTATCAGTTAGTTTTTGAATCTCATCCAATCCTTTTTTACTATCATCCTCAGCGATGTCTCCGTCTTTCTCCATCTTTTTAATAATTTCATTAGCATCACGCCTGATACCCCGGATCGCGATCCGTTTTTCTTCGGCATCTTTCTTTAGTAGTTTAACAAGGTCTTTACGCCGTTCCTCAGTTAACTGTGGAATAGCCAAACGAATAACATTGCCATCATTTGATGGATTAAAACCAAGATCAGCCTTTAGAATAGCCTTTTCCACACTGCCTAAAATTGACTTGTCCCAAGGTTGAACCAGAATCATTCTTGGCTCCGGCGCCGAAATGTTAGCCACTTGGTTAATAGGCATCATCGAACCGTAACACTCCACGGAAACCCGATCAAGAATCGCTGGGTTAGCCCGTCCAGTCCTGATGGCCCCAAAATCTTTTTTCGTCATCTCAATCACTTTTTGCATACGACTTTCAGCTTCTTGACAAACCTCCTTAATTGCCTCCATGATCAATCATCCCCCCTCACAAAAGTTCCAATTTTTTCACCCATTACTATCCTTTTTATATTACCAAATTCGTTAAGGTTAAATACAACAATAGGAATTCGATTATCCATACATAAAGAGGTCGCGGTAGAATCCATCACACTTAAACGTTTATTGAGAATTTCAATGAACTTAAGATCATCAAATTTTTTGGCCTCCGGGTTAAGGATCGGATCTTGCTCGTAAACTCCGTCAACCTTTGTCGCTTTCAGAATTATTTCCGCATCGACCTCAATCGCCCTTAAAGCTGCGGCCGTATCAGTTGAGAAAAAGGGATTCCCTGTACCAGCCCCAAAGATAACCACTCTTCCTCTTTCCAAATGGCGTATCGCCCGTCTCCGAATATAGGGTTCTGCCACTTCTCGCATTTCAATCGCTGTCAGAACCCGAGTTTCCATCTCCATTTTTTCAAAAGCGTCCTGGAGGGATAAGGCATTCATCACAGTTGCTAACATTCCCATATAATCAGCAGTAGCCCGATCAATCCCCTGGGCGCTAGCGGTTACTCCCCGCCAAAAATTACCTCCCCCCACTACCACAGCTACCTCAATGCCCATATTTACAACTTCTTGAATTTGTTTGGCAACACAGTTTACCACTTCGTGGTCAATTCCAAAACCTTTTTCCCCTGCTAGAGCCTCTCCGCTTAATTTGAGCATAATCCGCCGGTATTTGGGTGATTCCATTTTGCTTTTACCCCCAGTTTGCTATTTTAATTCTCCGTCTTTACCTAAAAATCCTGCAAAAAAGGGAACACCAACGGTGTCCCCTTATAATTTCATCTGGGACATAACCTCTGAAGCAAAATCTTCATTCCTTTTCTGGATCCCCTCGCCTTTTTCATAGCGGGCAAAATGCTTAATCTTAATCTGAGCGCCAAGTTTCTTTCCAGTTTCAGAGACAAGTTTGGCGATAGTTAACTGATCATCTTTAATAAATGGTTGCTCCTCTAAACAAATCTCTTTATACAATTTCCCTAAACGGCCAAGAGTAATCTTCTCAGCAATCGCCTCCGGCTTACCTTCATTAATAGCCTGCGCTTTATAGATATGCTTTTCTTGTTCAATAACTTCCTGGGGAACCTCGTCTTTTCTCACATACTCAGGTTTAGCCGCTGCCACCTGCATCGCTAGATCTTTAGCGAGAGTCAATAAGTCCTCATTTTCATTAAGATCTGAATGATCTAACGACAGTTCGATGAGCACACCTATTTTGCCGTTCATGTGAATATAGTCTTGAACTAAGCCACCATTATTAATTTCATAACGGGCGAACCGGCGGATTGTAATCTTTTCGCCAGTGGAAGCTACCATCTGAGTAACGTAATCCCCCACTGTTTGCTGGTCTTTAAAAGACTGTTCCATCAGGTACGGAGCCTCTGCTCCTTCTTCTTCAGGAGAAAGCGATTGAGGAGCATTAATCGCTATATGTTCTGCTAACTCTGTAACAAAATCCTGAAAATCATTTGTTTTAGCCACAAAATCAGTTTCACAGTTCACCTCAACAAGAACACCGCTTTTTCGATCAGCGCTGATAAATGAACCTACCAGCCCATCAGCAGCTACCCGCGTAGCTTTCTTAGCGGCAGAAGCTAATCCTTTTTCTCTAAGAAATTCTATCGCTTTTTCTAGATCGCCGTTGGTTTCACCAAGCGCTTTCTTACAATCCATAATTCCTGCTCCTGTTCTTTCCCGAAGCTCTTTTACCATCGAAGCGGAAATTTCCAATTCAATTCCTCCATTTCTCTATTATTCTAATTCTCCTAACAAGAAAACACTCTCGTTGCTCGATACTCGTCGCTCGTAGTGAATGATAGCCTTTGTAGACAAGTTCCACATGAAATCCGTATTTTCATCCTTTCACGTGCCCCAGCAAAAGCATTCTTAGTGAAGCGAAGTCTGAAATCGGGTCGAGCAACATGACGTCACGAGTCGCTTTCAGTCCAAGGACGGACTATTAGATTATGCAATTCCTTAACTCGGGCTAAGTGGTAGTTAACGTTACCGACTATTATTATCTCCAAAGACTAGGCAAAAAGAATTCTATAAATAGTTTAAAAAAAGGGGAGAGAAAGGGCTTTAAAAACCCTGCCGCTCCCCCTCAATCACTATTCCTCTTCGAGGCCCGGCTCTTCTTCAGTCGGGAGTTCCTCTTCCGCTAATTCCGTTCCTATTTCGATTGGCATCTCCAGATTAACTTCTTCAGTATCATTATCGGTTTCCGCTTCAGAGAACTGTTCCCCTTGGCGGCCCTCAATGACGGCATCGGCAATCTTGGCAGAAAGTAAACGCACAGCTCTGATCGCATCATCATTTCCAGGAATCACATAATCGACTTCATCCGGATCACAGTTCGTATCTACAATCGCGACAATCGGAATATTAAGCTTTCTCGCTTCGGCAATAGCAATCCGTTCTTTCCTCGGGTCGACGACAAAAAGAGCATCGGGTAAACGATTCATCTCTTTAACCCCACTCAGGAATTTTTCCAGCCGTTCCCGTTCTTTTTCCAACTGGAGTACTTCCTTTTTGGGTAGAACCGTGTACGAACCATCTTCTGCCATTTGTTCAATCTTTTTCAACCTTTCAACCCGTGAACGAATGGTTCTAAAGTTGGTAAGCATTCCCCCCAACCATCGTTGGGAGACATAATACATATCGCAGCGGATAGCTTCTTCTTTAATTGCTTCTTGCGCCTGTTTCTTGGTCCCTACAAATAATACGGAACCATTATTAGCTGAGAGCTCGCGAATAAAATTATAGGCTTCCTCCACCATTTTAACAGTTTTTTGGAGGTCAATAATATAAATCCCATTACGCTCAGTAAAAATATAGGGAGCCATCTTAGGATTCCAGCGTCTAGTCTGGTGACCGAAATGAACCCCTGCTTCCAGTAGTTGTTTCATGGAAATCACTGCCATGATTGGTCACCTCCTTCCCTCTTGGTTTTTTCCTCCGCTTTTTTCATCCTCCTACCAACCCTGTACAGGGCACCTTGGTAACAAGTCCGAAAGCGTGTGTAATTAACACCAAATAAAAGTATATCACGGCTCTTGTCTCCTGGCAAGAAAATCTTTCCGTAACTAATCTTGCTTTTTAAGGAGTGGATTGCGCAATATATATAAAGTTCATATAAACTATAGCGCCGTCCATGGCTTCACCGGGCGATAGACCAAGTGCAGCAAGTTTCCCTCAGGATCTTTAAAGAAAAGAACCTTTCCGCCGGAAAAAACATCTAAAGGTTCCCCACAAATATCTACCGCCTCGGTTTTAAGTCGCTGGTGCGCCTCTTCAAAATCATCAACGCTAATTGCCAGGTGCATTACTTGGCGTTCATGGGGCTTAAGACCATTAATACCGTTACCATAGGGTATAATTTCAATCATGCCCTCCCGTTTTCCGGCAATAAATATTTTGAGAGCTTCAGGTTCAGTACGAAAGATAATTCGAAAATCCAAAACCCGTTCATACCATTCGGCCAGACTTTGAGGGTCTTTGGACATTAATCCGACGTGCTCAATCCCGCAGATCATCATCAAGCTTCCTTTCATCTATTATAGATCAAGAACTTTAAAATTACCTTTTGGCCTTTGGAGTTTAGAACCTTAAATTTCAGTAAAAAAATCCTCATCGCCTAAAAATAAAAGTCCAGTGTTACAAGGCATTGAGGTCACGACTAGGTAAATGTTTTTTCAGTTAACTCAAGACTTGCAATCTGGACTGATATATCTTAGCGGGAGCCTTTTAAAATTATTAGCCTATTTTTTTTGGTTAACTGCCATCCGGCTGGCAATGATAAAGGCTCGCTTAAAACCCTCCGCATGCGCTTTCCCCTGTCCGGCAATATCAAATGCTGTGCCATGGGCGGGTGTAGTGATTGGTATGGGCAGACCGGCGTGGACCGTGACTCCTTTGTCAAACCCCAGGAGTTTTAGGGCAATCTGACCTTGATCGTGATACATCGAAACAACCGCATCGTATTCACCAGCTAGAACCTTAAGAAAAATGGTGTCGCTGGGAAATGGTCCGGAGACATTAACTCCCTCTCGTTTCGCTCGTTCAATCGCAGGTCTAATTTCATCCCGTTCTTCCGTGCCAAACAAGCATCCCTCTCCGCCGTGCGGGTTTAAGGCAGAAACAGCTAAACGGGGTTCTTTCTTCCCATAAGTTTTTAAGGCTTGGTCAACAAAGTTAATTGTCTCATATACACTTTGTAAGGTAATCAAGGAGCAGACCTCTTTCAGTCCGACGTGCGAGGTGACCCGCGAGTTCCAGATATTATCCAACACATTCAACTCACCCCGGACCTCCGGCCGGTTAAATTCTGCTTTAAAGAGATCCAACTCACTTTCAAACGGACAACCGCATAAATGCATCGCTCTTTTATTAAAAGGCGCAAAGACAAATCCGTCAATCTTTCCTTGCTTTGCCAGGTTAATACTATATAACAGAGTATCTAAGACTGACTTCCCTGCTTTAGGATCTATTTTACCGATTTCAACCTCACCTGGATCTAAAGTTGGGAAATCCAAAAACACCGGTTGCCCTGGTTGAAAGCAAATATCTTCAAAATTCGAAACTAAAGAGACCTTAGTGCTGGTTTTAGCGATCTTTTGACCCACCTCAAAAATACGATAATCGCCAATGATCACCATTTCCGCCTGCTCACACATTTCCGGTTCAGCCACTAACTTGGCTACCAATTCCGGTCCGATACCGGTAGGATCACCTAATAATACACCAATTACAGGTTTAGTCGTCAACATATTGTTCTTTCCTCTTTCTAATAATTAGATTTGAAGTAACAAAATTCTGGAAAAAGTTGCTAATTTTCTATGGCAGCTGAGTCAACACTCGTCTTCTCCTTTTTGATAAACCCCATCACTACCGGCGCCAAGCAGAAGAGCACAGTTAAGGCCAGCAACGTTTTTGAAATATTGCTTCCTACAAAGATACCAAAGCTACCGTCCGAGATATCAAAAGCCTGTCTAACGTAACTTTCAAACATCGGGGTAAGTACAAAAGCCAACAACAAGGGCGCGGCGGGAATTTTGGCAATCTTCATGAAATAGGCCAGGATACCCATAACAATCATTAGATAGACATCAAACATGTTGTTATTAACAGTATAGGTCCCGATAACACAAACCACCGAAATAACGGGAACCATTACTGCACTAGGCACCTTTACCACTTTCATCATCAACGGGATACAGGCAAAGGAGATCAGCAAACAAATAATGTTCCCAATATACATAGAGCTAATCAAGCCCCAGACAAAATCAGGATTTTCCTTAAAGAGTAACGGCCCCGGCCGCAGACCCCACATCATCAGTCCCCCTAACAGCACCGCGGTTGTGCCGCCGCCGGGAATACCCAAGGTTAAAAGGGGCGCGAAAGCTCCTGCCGCCGCCGCATTATTGGCGGCTTCCGCCGCGGCCACACCTTCTAGGGCGCCTTTTCCAATTTGCTCCCGGTTTTTGTTGATCCGCTTTTCCATAATATAGGAAATAAAAGAAGCTGCCGTTGCGCCCGCTCCCGGCATCACGCCGACAATTGTCCCAATTAATCCGGTCCTGATTGCGGTAGGAGTGATGCCCTTTAACTCCTTTCCTTTCAGCATGCTCTGCTTAAGGGTAACCTTCTGTATTTCAGTGTTGGAATAGGTAATCCTGTTGACGACCATGTCGATCACCTGACTGAAACCAAACATCCCAATCACTAAAGGTATAAAAGAAACTCCGCTGAAAAGATTGACACTGCCAAAACTAAAACGCTCCTGCCCCAGACAGCGATCGACGCCAATCGTCGCCAGCATAACCCCGATAGCAGTAGCGACTAAACCGGCGCTTGGGTTTTCTCCCAACAGCCAGCCAATCGAGGTCATCGCAAAGAGAATAAGTAAGGTCAGTTCAGCCGGGCCGAAGGCCAACCCCCATTTAGCTAAAATTGGACCTGAAATGGTTAGAATGATAATGCCAATCGTTCCGCCAATAAAGGAGGAACATATTGCGGTCGACAACGCCGCCCCTGCTCTGCCCGATCTGGCCAGAGGATATCCGTCAAGCGCAGTCATCACCGCCGGTGAGTCACCAGGGATATTCAAAAGAATCGCGCTAAAAGAGCCGCCATACATGTTGGAGTAATACAGAGCGGCCAGCCCGATGATAGCCGTGGTCGGGTTCATTTTGAAGGTGAGAGGGAGTAGCAAAGCTACTCCCGAGAGGGACCCGATCCCCGGCATTGCTCCAACAACCAGCCCAATGATGGCTCCAAAAATTGCCGAGATTAGATTTGGTAGGCTGCAAGCTGTTTCTAATCCCATCCATAATAGTTGCAGATTTTCCATGATCGCACTCGCTTTCATCAATTTTTATATTTGTCGCCTATAAGAGTCCAAGAAGCCCTTTCGGTAACGGGACCTTCAGCCAGACAACAAATAGACCATAGATTACTCCTACCGTTCCGAAACTAATCGCCAGTGAACTGGAGAGCTTCCGCTTTTCAATTAACTTAAGCCACAAAAAGATATAAACAGCCATCGAGATGAGGATGCCAACCAGATATGAGAAGAAGACCATGCCGAGTAAGGCTGCCGCCGGAAGAAAAGCCAGCCAAGAAAAATCACTGGGTGTTTTCTCCTTTCGATCTTTCCACAGAACCGCCAGACTGAATACTATCGCCATCAGACCAGCTACGATTGGAAGAAACCCTCCTCCCGGCCCGTTTCGGACCCAGAAGCCGTACGCATATCCTTTGATCACCCAGTAAAGCCCGGTCATGATCGCTAAAATCGGTACCACTTTTTTCAAATTAATCCCTCTCTTCTCAAGATCCCTTTATTTCAGGTAACCAACTTCTTTGAATGTTTTAATATTCACATCGATCATCTTCTCATGATATTCCTTAGTATCAGCGGCATTCAAGTAGTTGTTGACCAATAAGTTTTTCTCAATGTAGTTCTGCTTCCACTCGTCAGTTTCAGTAATCTTCCTCAGCATATCTTCGTAAAACTCCACCGCTGCAGCGGGCATATTGGGCGGACCTGCAATCGCTCTGACTTCAGTAACTTGAATCTCTTCGTATCCTATCTCCGCAAAGGTGGGAGCATCCTTAAACAGACCGGTTAATCTGTTTTTAGCAAAGGTCACAATCGGAATGACCTCCCCGGCTGCGACTTGACCGATACATTCCATCGGGTTAAAGATACCCACATCGACATGGCCTCCAAGCAGAGCGGACATTACTTCGCCGGAGCTGTTAAACATTACATAGGTAAATTCCGAACCAGTATATTTATTAATTAATTCAAAGGACAGGTGATCACTGTTGCCCCGTTGCGAACCCCCAATCTTAATGCTGCGGGGCTGTCTTTTGACCGCTGCAAGCAAACTTTTAATATCCTTATACTTTCCGTCTTTTTTAACGCCAAGCGTTAATTCATCAAAGGCTACCGTTCCAATATAGGTCAGATCTGACACTTTAACATTCCAGTTGTTAACATAAGACCCAATCGCCTGTCCGGAGTGGAGCACCATCAGCGTATGGGAATCCCCCTTCTTAGTATTCATATAAGCAAAAGAAACTGCTCCTGAACCGCCCGGTTTATTGACAACCATCAAGGCATAGGGGGAGAACTTGTTTTTCTGCGCAAGATCTGCAATCGTCCTGGCATTAAGATCACTCCCACCACCCGGAGATGACGGGACCACAAATTCAATCTCCCGCTCCGGCGCCCATTTTGAAGCCGACTGGACATAGCCCCCAAACAAACTTACAGTCATAATCCCCACTAATAGAAATCCCAAGAATCTCTTCACTTTCATTCCTCCTAATTATTTCTATTTTATTTGTGTTTATTGTTGACTTATTATTAAATCAACAATTGCCACCTCTTTAAAAGCTTAAGTTGGGACATAGCTCGTGCAGCTGAAATCCGGCAATGAGCACTATGTCCGTAATACCTAACAGATCATTCACCGCTTCCAAGACTAAACAATCGTGACGTTCACTCTCTCCCTTGTTAAGACTGATATCCTCCAATGTGTATTAAATAAAGAGCAGATATCAAAATCGGTTGGCGGTCTCCATGGCTAGGCGGGACAGATTAGCCTGGCGTTCAACCACTGTTTGAGTTTCATTTACCTTATTACTAATCTGACTAATTTGAGTCTTCATCCCGAAACTGCTCGCATTTAACTCCTGCATTGAAGCGCTGACCTGCTCGGTTTGGGAAGAGATATTTGCCACCGCTTCCATGATTCCTAGCGTCTTGGTGTGAATCTTCTGGGTATCGACCATTTGTAGATTGGCGGCATTAATAATTTCTGAGTTAGCATGATAAATAGTCTGCAATAACTCTATTAAACTGGCCATTTCCGTGTTTATCACTTGGACATCGGAGATCGAGCAACGTACCGAAGAAATTACTTCATTAAGCGAAAATGAGACGTCTTTGCTCTCCCGTTCGATTCCGATAACAGATTCCTTAATCTCATTGGTAAATTTGTATGTTTCATCAGAAAGTTTTTGAATTCTTTCAGCAATTACCGCGAAACCTTGGCCGCGCTTATCGGCGCGAGCCGCCTCAATACTGGCATTTAACGCTAATAAATTAACCTGTTCGGTAATTTTATTCATTTGCATCAAAAGAAGGTTAATTCCGGTTACTTCTTCTTCCAAATTAGCGACCTGTATTGAAAGTTTCTCTGCTGAATCGGCATTTTGGGTTATCATATCAAGCGAAGTAGAGATGTTTTCGGTATAAGCTATTACTTGATTAACCTTCTCTTCCAGGTTATGTTGGTGAAAGGTTAAGCTGTTTAAAATGTTGGACGCTTGTTTAGCCAGTTCGCCAACAAGCTCACTTGCTTGGGCTACCGAGAGATTAATTACATCCAACTGAGTAGCGCTATGTTGGGCGCCTAAAGAGACATCATTAATGCTGTTACCAATGTTATACAGCACCAGCTGAAGTTGACTAATGGCTTGGTTGATTCCCAAGGTTGCATTAAGCGCTTCAGTAGCGCCTTCCAACGAAGTTTTAGATGCTTGTCGTAATGGAGCAAAGACCGTTTTCATTTCCCGTAGCATGGGGACCAGAATAAATCCCAAAACAGCTAGAATAGTCAAATTTAAGACCAGAGTTAGCCAAAAAGATATAGTATTAAGATTGTGATTAGCTTTGATTCTATCTTCAATTTGCTTTTGGATTATCGAGGTCACTTTTTGGTTGGTATCGACTAGTTTTAGAACAGCAAAATAAGTTTTAGAAATAGTTTTTAAGTCGGAAGCACTGGCCCCATCGCGACTTACGGTTAACACCGCATTCAAATCCATATTGAATTGCTCATATTCATCAGGAACTATTTCTTGAATTAAAGCAGTCACCCCAACAGAAGCGCTTTCCAGCAACTGTGGGAAACTTTCAACCATGGTAACCTCCCATAACGAGAGAGTGTGCCCTGCCTCTAAATTACTACGAATATAAGTTGAATGAGTTTCTATATTTTTAATTTCATAATTATATTTCATTAGATATTGCAGCCTGTTTTGATCTTTAAGAATTTGAGTATGAGAAGACGATAATAAAACAGTATTAATATAGTTGATAATAAATAAAGAAATGACTCCCAGTCCAGCCAAAACAAAAGTACAAAATACCTGTTGCGAAATTTTTAAACTTTTCCAATGAACAAGGGCTTTAACTATTTTGAAGTTTTTTTTAACCTCATACAATTTATTTACCTCCATTCAAGAATCAATAGCAATGAATGATCAGTCAAAATCATTCAAAATCATTGGAAAACGTTTAAAAATATTCCAGCTTAATTTTCCGATTGGGAGTAATCGCTAAATAACTTTTCTAAAATCTCTTTACCAGTATTAATATCTTCTACGATAATCTGTTTCGCCAAATTCCTATCTTTATTCTTTAAGGCTTGGATCAACCGCTCATGCCGTTCGATCGAGCCTTCGCTATTTCCAGGGTAATGTAGTGTTGCAATCCGGAATCTCAAAATTGGGTCCATCAGGTTCCGTAAAATTGTTTGCAACCTTTTATTCAGGCTCTTTTCCAAAATATAATTGTGAAATTTAGTATTGTTCTCGAAGATGGCCTTAACATCATTCTCTCCAAGATAATATTTGGACTGTTTTACAAAAAGTTCCAATTGTAACAGATCAGCTTCGTTCACATTGTCAAAGGCTTGATCCAAAGCGTATTCTTCCAAGACAGCTCGGATACCCATTAGTTCTTCCATATCACGGATGGAGGTATCACTGACCACCAATCCATTCCCAGGCTCAAAGTAAACCAGACCTTCGTTCTTCAAGCGAACAAGGGCCTCCCGGACCGGAGTACGGCTAATCTGATACCTCTCTGCCAATTTTATTTCGGTAAGTCTAAGCCCTGGTTCTAACTCACCATTAAGGATCTCTTTGCGCATCTTCTTGTACACTTGTTCAGTTAGATTCATGGTAATCACCTTTTGTTTTTTAATGCATCCATTGTATACAATGTATGTAATGTATTCTCTGCTTGTTAGCAAATTCCTGCTGTTTTTTTAAATAAATATTACAATATTTAAAAAACAAACCTGAACCAAGACTTCGACATCATGTTAGAGACAAAAAAAGACCTCGTTCTTTTTAAATTAGCTGAAATATCTAAAAAGAACGAGGACATAACATATCTACCAACATGGAGGTCTCCTCAAATTCACACTGGCTTTCTTCTTAAAGTCCTTGTTGATACCTCATGTTCCCCAAGGATTTCATGAATAGACTTACTATCTTCAATTACATTATCCAATTTCATGTTAATATCCGCATAAAATTCAGTCAATTTTACTGTTTGATCATATACAACATCCAGTTTCTTCTCAAGCCTATCTTGCCTTTCTTCAAGCTTTATCAGCCTTCCCTCGATCCTTACTTGGCCTTCCTTCACGCCACCTATGTCACTATTGAGATTTCTTAATTCGGTAAGAACCAACTCTTGAAATCTTTCGGTTGTTATTCATAACCCTCCCTTACCCCTTTTTTTCGTATTAGATTCGTACTTAAAATTCAGCCTTTGCCCAAACCCAATAAAATCTCTTCACTTTACTGGAATTAACTTGGGTTCTAGCTTTCAAATCTTGTAAAATAATAACCCTTTTAAATCAAATTATCAGTAAACTGAATATATTAATCATACCATTATTTACTTTAAATGTAAAACTAGAATTTCAGAGGTAAAGGGTCTTCGTCATTATATCTG
>DHOO01000024.1:0-63246 GCA_002409975.1 Firmicutes bacterium UBA5388 | reverse complement strand
AAGGGTCTTCGTCATTATATCTGTTAAAAAACGGTAAAATCATTGTGTGTGCGGACGGTAGTCAGCGTGAGCGACTACTTCGGAAAAAAGAAGATATGCGGCTTTCCAGTATAGGTTTCTTGTTGGATTATCGTTTTAACCCCAAAGACTGTTTCCAGATTCTCTGCAGTCAGTACTTCCTCCGGAGCGCCCTGAGCAAAAACCTTGCCTTCCTTAAGTAGAACCAGAGCGTCACAGTAGCGAGAAGCCAGGTTTAGATCATGGAAGACCGCCAAGATCGTCAAGTCTTTCGTACGTACTAATTTCCTCAATAACTCACAGATTTCAAGAGAATAGTTGATATCCAGATGGGAAGTAGGTTCATCCAACAGCAAAATCCGGGGGGTTTGCGCCAGAGCCTGGGCGATGATCACCCGTTGAAGTTCTCCCCCGCTCATCTCGGCAATCGGCCTGTCGGCCAACTCCCAAGTGTTCGTAGCTTGCATCGCCTCTCGCCCGATCTCCCAGTCCTCTCTCCTCTCCCTGGCAAAAGGCTTAAGATGGGGAAAACGTCCCATCATTACTACTTCTTGTGCGGTAAACGAGAAATTAGCCTCCCACTTCTGAGGGACTACCCCCATTAACCTAGCTAGCGTCCTAATGTTGAGCCCGGACAAATCTTTACCATTAAGTGTGATCCGTCCATTGTTGGGTATCAATGTTTTATCGATGCACCGGAGTAAAGTGGTTTTTCCGGAACCGTTTGGCCCGATTATACCGGTGAATCCTTTATTGGACACGGTAAAGCTCAGATTAGAAAGAACTCGCTTTTCTCCGTATTCAAAAGAAAGCTCTTCAACAGTAATCGCCATAGTTGGTTGGCCATCCATCCGCCTCACCCCTCAGTTTAATGAATTGTCTATTTGGATTCTTTAGCATCCGGCGCCAATATATTAATTGTCTTTCAGTTAAACATTTTTCGGCTCTTTCTCAGCAGATACAGGAAAAAAGGTCCCCCGACAAAAGAAGTTAAGACTCCAACCGGTAATTCTACCGGAGAGATCAGCGTCCGGGCCAGGGTATCAGCGACCAAAAGAAAAATCCCCCCAACCAGCGCTGAGACAGGTATGAGGTGACGATGATCGGGACCAATCAAAATTCGGACTATATGGGGCGCTACCAAACCAATAAAACCAATTGATCCGCTGACGCTAACCGCCGCCGCTACCAGCACAGAGGCAGTGAAGACTAACTTTTTTTGAAACTTCTCCACTTCTAAACCAAGCTGATGGGCTTTTTCTTCTCCAAGCAAGAGGAGGTTAAGCCCTCGGGAAGAACTGCAAGCGTACAATATACCGATGAACAGGTAGGGCAAGACCATTCTCACCTCCGACCATCGGCAATAGGAAAATCCCCCCATCATCCAGAAGATGATCTTCCCCATCTCTTCTTGGCGGAAAAAGAGCAGTAAAGAAGTGAAGGCGGAGAAAAAGGCGCTAACCGCAATACCGGCTAGGAGCAGAATGGTCAAGGAAGGTCGTCTCCCCATCCGCGCCATATTATAGATTAGAGTAGTGGCCAGTAAAGCGCCGAGAAAAGCAAAGAGCGGACGTGCGCCTAACCCGAAAATCCTAAGGTTGGAACCGGAAAGGACTGCTACAGTAGCGCCTAAAGCCGCTCCGGAAGAAGTTCCTAACACATAGGGGTCAGCCATGGGATTCCGAAAAAGACCTTGAAATATTACCCCGGTCACCGACAGGGCTGACCCAACCAGCGCCGCCAAGATAATCCGGGGTAGCCGTAGATCAAAAAGGATCTTTTCCCGGAGAGGGTCAGTTCCCGCCGGAAAATACCGGCTGATGATCGGAATTTTGCTAGCAATCATCTCGGCTACTTCTCCCGGTGTTAGCTGCGCCGGACCAAGAGTTAGCGCCACAAACCCTATAAAGCAGAGTATCATCACTAACCAGATCATTAGTAGAATAAAAGAGCGGGATTTATTCCGTTTTTTACTGTTTTCCCTCATTTAATAGCCATTCCTTTCGCTACGCTCCGGAACAAAATACTATGAAAATGGTGCTTGTTGGAAAAGAGTATTTTTATTTTCCATTTTCTGACTAAGCCCCTATTTACAAGTCCTTTTTTTAAAAGGTCTTCTCTTGAAGCGAAGCCAAGTCTTTTAGAGCCTCAATTAATCTTGGTCCTGGCCGCGAAAACGTATTTACATCGATTTGGTAAACTTGCTTTTTACGGGCAGCCGCTAAACGGCCAAAGAAGGGATCTTTCTGGAAGACCTCTGGCGCCAGCTCGGTCAAGATTAGATCCGGATTCATCTTTAGAATATATTCCATACTAACCTGCCCCCAGCTAAACCCCAATTCCCCAGCAATGTTCTCCCATCCCAGGAGCCTAGCCGCCTCATCTAAAAAAGTCCCGTCACCTGCTGTCCAAAGATCCTGCAGGTCACTGCCAATAGCAATAAAAACCTTCAGCTTTTTATTGGAGGGCGCTTTTTTACGGGTTACCGCCTCAATCGTCGCTTCTAACTTTTTCGCTAGCTTCTCCGCTTCCGCTTCTGCAGCGGTAATTAAGCCAACCAGTCGGACAGCTTCGATAATATCGGAGAAGGAGATGGGATTAAGTACAAAGGTGGGAACACCTAATTCCGTAAGGGTTTCCACCGGTTCTTTACCGTTTAAATTACAAGCGAGAAGCAAGTCGGGACGGAGGGAGATTACCTTTTCGAGATTAAGGGGGGAAATATTACCGATCTTTGGCTTATCTTTGGCTTCCGGAGGGTAATCACACCAGTCGGTAACCCCTACCACCCGATCACCCAGACCCAGCGCAAACAAGATCTCCGTGTTTCCCGGCGAACCGGAGATAATGCGCTCCGGCTGCCTTTGAAGAGTAAGAGGACGTCCAAACTGATCCCAAACTTGTAATGGGTACCGCCCAGCATGAGCAGGAATAACAACCATCAGAAAAAACAGGCCTACCAAGAAGAGTTTTCTCCTCCGGAACTGTGATTTTAATAACACTTTATTACTCCTTTACTTTTTTTCTTCAACAACTATTTACGGTTACCCCCGAGCAGAGGATTAAGAAAAAATGGTAGAGACTTTTGCCCCGATTAAAAACCCCGGCCACCAAAGCCGGGGATATAGCCTAATTATTAAATAGCCTATCCCCTTTCCGCGAAGGCTGGCCTGGAGCAAACAGGTAGGTCTCCTGACTCCCGGGTTTTAGGTCAAACGGTTTTAACCTTCCCATGTTTTGGCTCTCTCGACCCCAAGTTTTTGTTGGTTCAGTCTCCCAGACTAAAACCTAAACCCTGATTTCAAAAAAATACGAAAGATCGAGCGCGAAACACAGTGGTTAAAACAGGAGTTTCCCGGTTACAGTGGCGGGACCGCTCAGGATTTTCACCTGATTCCCTATTATCCGTTGATTAAACGGCGCCTGTTTACCTTTTGAGAAAAATATTTAATTATAATAATCAGTTCGCTGTTCTTTTAAGAATATCCTCTAAATCTTCAATTTGTTTGTGACGCTTCCATGAATTACACGTTTATGAAATTTGCTTAGAAATAACCCCTTGCGCTGTTAAACCGACTTTTTTCTAAGTTTGGCAAGTTCGAACTCATGTTGGCCATACATATCGGCTAGGGCTTTAAAAGAGCTTTGTTGTTCCTCCCTCATAGCGGCCTGTTCGCCGATAAGCTTGGCAAGCTCCATTTTTATACCCTCGGTTTCAGCCTTTTGAACTTCACTGGCATGAATTAACGCCTTAATCATAGCGGTATGTTCAGCTTGTTGGGACAAGATGTTGGAAATCTTCGTTTCCATACTAGAGACCTTCCGGTCCAGATTAGAGACTGTTAATTCTATACTAGTAAATCTTGAATCCAAGTTGGAGACTTTTGATTCTAAACTAGTAAATCTCGAATCTAAGTTAGAGACTTTCGAATTTAGTTCAGTAACATTTGATTCTAGGTCCGTGATTGTAGATTCAATCCCTGTAACTTTTTGAACTATGAGTTCAAGTAATTGTCGGTCAGTCAAGAGCTTTCCCCCCTTTCTATTGAAGTTTAAAGAGCATGAATCACCTGAGAGGACTATTTTACAACCTCTCCACTCTTGGACTAAAGCCCAACGCCTTTATTACCTCCAGGTACTCCTGCCCAGTAACTTCCTGCGGCCTTTTCCCCAAGGCAGCGATAATTACTGCTTGAATCACATTATTGCCAAAAGAGCGTCCACCCAAGTTTGGTGTCGTTGTTACCAGAGTTTTAGCGCCTCTTGTTTTCAAGTCTTTGATATTGTGTTCGGTTACTGTGTTAGTAATGATTACTTTATCACTAAGATCATCAGGCATAAAGCGTTGGATGTAGAGATAATCTCCAGCAATAATATCAACTCCCTGATAGTAACGGGCATACTTCTCTGTGTCTTCTACATACTCTTCTTTCGTTCCGGTAGGATAGAGCATTGCAAAAGGGAGAAGACAAACTACCGGAGCTAAAGTCCTAGCCACTCGATGAAAAGATTTAAAACCTCGGAGCAAAAAAGGAAGGCCAAACGAGAATACAAGGTCACCGCAGCTTAATTCACATCCTAGTTCTGCAAAAGCTTGAGCCATACTATAACGATCAAAGGCTACCGTTAGTAGAACTTTTTTCCTACGAATAGGAACAACGCCTTGCTGATCCAGGTCAAAAATCACTTGCTTTTCCAGAACCATTTTTAATTCCGTACCATCAACAATCGGCGTTGTCTGAGCAGTTTTCATCAAAGGCTTAGCGCTACGAAGAAAGTAGGTCCTTTCCCCCACAGGGAAAAGCATAGTTATACCCCCAAGCCCCATCGCATCTACCTTACCATCAAGCTGCTCGATAGTCTTTTTAAGTTTATGTAAGTCACCATCCATACCGATACGCTCAATTAAATATTTTTCCCCTAGAAGCTCCATCTCTACTCGGTGGTCTCGTGTGGAGGAGCCAAGGCTTACACTTACGATGTGTTTCATCGTATTCCCCCTTAAATTATTGGTAAAAGTGGATCATAAGTTTACAATGGTCTGCTAAAGTGTTTTCGATAAAAGGAGCTTAGTCCCTGCTTATTGATTACAAAATAATTTACTCTTTCTTTAAGGATAACCTAATCTTGGTAATAAAATCCTTTAGCTAAACTTTTTTTGTAGTCTTTAATGTGTTTTCATGTTTTTACATGGAGTTTTATCTTAGTCAAAATTCGTTAACCAAGAAAGATGATTTAAGCAATATATCTTTAACAGAACCTTATATTAAGTGTAATAATTTGCCTCATCTTTGAATACCTTGGTAGGGACAGACGCTTGTCCGTCCATCGGATTAGCTGAGTTTAATCATCACTCCTAGGGGGTATGAAAAATGACCATTCATATGGATACCTTATCTCAAGTTACTGATTTTAATATTATTAAATTCCTTACCTATGCCTACCAAGGGAAGTTACGCACGGCAACCCTCCTTCTTTACTTAGCGTGTTTAAAAGCTTTCCCTGACTGGAACCGGGAAGAACTATATGAAAATTGTTATGCTAAGACGATCTTAATTTATAAAACTGTCTTTTAAAAAATGGTTTTTCGCAAATTTTCCGATCCATGCCTTTCTCTCTTCCTTATTTGACTCTATTTTCATATATTATAGGGGACAGATAAAACCAAAAAACACTATTCTTTCAATATTGTAACTCACATTTCGCACCCCTTTATCTTTAGCTGGGCTTTTAATTAGTATCCAGTTGATCGAGACTGACTTTAGCTTGACCTTTGTCTAAAAGGTGTGAAAAGTGAGTAGCAACCTTATTCAACCGTAATTGAAATTTTGGCTGTACAAAAAGAGAACATTTTCCACCAAATCACAAAGAAAGGAATAGATTGATGGACCGGAACAAATATTTTAAAATCGCTCAAGAGTTTATCGGTATTCCATACTGTCATGGAGGCCGAGACATGAAGGGGCTAGACTGCCTTGGACTGGTCTACTTATTCTATAACAAGGTAGGAATAAACATCCCCGACAACGACGGCAAGGAATATTCGCTTGAATGGTATAAAAAGGACCCGGAACGTCTTCTACGCGGGATTCAGCAAGTCGGGAAGGAAGTCGCGATCCATTCAGAACCACTACAGCCTTTAGATCTGGTCTACTTTCGAATAGGTGGCGCCATTACCCACGCTGGTATAATGTTAGATAAAGATTGTTTTATCCATGTTATGATCGGCCAACTAATACATATTACCCGCTTTAGCCCCGCCTGGAAGAGACGTCTGCAAGGAGCGCGAAGACTAATTTAATGCACGAGACACGCGAAGGGATGAAAACAGAGCAATGCGAAATGAAAGACAAGCGACGGAGTTTCGAGAAGTAGTCTCTTGTAAAGCTAAACAAGAAAAAGCGGGATGAATCATCCCGCTTTGATTATTTGCTGGTATATTCCCGGAGAATTTCCCGAACCGCACCCTGTCGAGAGAGCATCTTAGTCACCATCTTCTCCAGTCTTTCGCCAGTGCTTCCATAAGTAAAAAGATCTTTACCCATAATCTCCTGGGAAGCTATCAGTTCTCTAAAGATCGAAGCCGAGCCACCAATCTTTGCTTTCTGGCCACACTTTTCCAGTAATTCTTTCCGCGGATCATCCTCCAAGCTATATTTCTCACCCCGATCATCAAGGCCTAAGGTATACCGAAGGAACCCAGCGACTGGAAGTAAAACCACATCCAGCTCTTCCTCGGAAATTCCTTTTTCCCGACCAGCAAAATATGTATCCATAAACCGCGGGAGCATTTTTGTTGAACCATTAAGCGCAATCCGCATGGGATCATCCGGAATATTGGGGTTATTTAAACGTTCAATGGTTGCTTCCGCAAAGGCATGGGGATCTAATTTCTTGGGTCGCTCAATAGTCTTAATGACAATCTCAATCACTTTATTGATCAGTTCTGTAAGTTCCTGATCCTGCATCGCCCGGTAAATTCCATAAGAACCGCGATATCCAAGCAAGACACCTAAACCGGCGATCACCGAATGGCTCATATTAAGGATCCGTAGCTTCATATCCTCATATTTTTTTATTTCTTCATAACTATCTTCCATGAAAACACCTTTAGCTTTTTCAAAGGGAGGACGCCCCGCTGGGAAAAGATCCTCTACCGCCCAATAGCGAGCTTTCTCTGTGACTACCATATTAGATTTAATTCCAAGATCCTCCATGATTTTTAAAGTCTGCTGATCGGGTGGCACCGCAATCCGATCAATCATACAATTAGGAAAAGAAAAACGTTTAGCATCAGAGAGATAAGTTAAAAATCCCTTTGGAGCAAAACCTTTCTCTTCCCATGCCTTGGCCACCATTTTAACAGTCGCCGCGGTATAATGACCATTACCTGAAAAGTTGGTACAGCTAACCATTGCGAACTTTAAACCGGCTTTAAATCTTTCCCGGGCAAACGCTGTCCATTTTGCCGGATCAGAATTAACAGTTCCCTCTTCCATATCTTTCTTTAGTACCGGGTTGATTGGTTCCGCAAATTCCCCACCACTGTAGATAACCCCGTAAGCCCCTTCTGGAGCGTTAATCGTTGCAAATTCCACCTCTGGATCCCGGGCAAGTTCCAACAATTTAGCCCACGAGAGACTATTCACAGAGCCATCTACAAGTAGGACATTATCTATAGCTCCTTGAATTTTGGGTAAAACTACCCCTTTTTTATTGTCAAAGACCAATTGAGTCATAAGAAAATTAGAAGCAGCCAACTCAGTAACGTATTTGGGAGCATACGTTTCAACTCCAACCATTGCCCCGATTTCCGGTTCTTCATTCAACAGATCCTGCATAATATCACCAGTATGAGCATAAGCCATTCTCCCCGCAGAAAAACAAATTGATTTTATCCGCAACTGGTCTCGTTTAAACTTAGGTAGTTCGACATTCTTACCTTCCCAAAACTTAGTATCTAATAACAATCTCTGATCAAGTACCTTCAATTTTAGTCCTCCTCTTTTTCAATAGATAATATCTTCTAATCCTAAACCATCTGGATAATACTACGGCGATTGTCAATCCAGAGCAACTATAATTTGCTAGAGCCACCTAAAAAGTTGACATGGATTTTAGCCACTACTTTTATTTTACCAAAATGCGCTCATAAGTCAAAGACTAGCTCAAAACAAGATCATCGGGAAGATCGTCTAAAATAGATTTCTCTTATATTCATTATATAGATTCTTTATCTTTTTCATCTGATCTTCGATCTCTAATTGCAGCTTAGAAATTAGTGGATAATCCCGTTGCGAAATCGCCTGACGTAATTGGGAAAAAAGAGAGGTATAATCTGACCGATCCTTCATCAGTTGACACCGCAACTCATTAAGATAAACCCAACGCTGTTCATCAAGGGAAGAATGGGGTCCATACACCATCGGTGAAAGAGAACGGATCACCCCAATATTTTCCGGAAGAATTCGATCACATAACTCTGTCATCCATTGGTTTAACATCGCTAGTGAATAGGAGTTGATGATCCGTGTAGTAAAAACATCACCCTGTATTAAGACTGCGGTTTTCTCCTGATACTTCTCTAGATTAGCAATCGTCTCCCAAACCGTCGCTGGGGGCGCGCCAAAAAGCTGATCGCGCTCCTCTTGGACAAAGGCAACAAAAACATCTTCCTCACTTCGATAGGCTCGCTCTTTCTCAAGATATTCTCCATATTCCCCAGCTTTTTTGGAAAATTCCCGTTCCAAATCGGCGCTCTTTCGACCTTTCGATAGCACATGAATGATTCCATCTAACATCCCTTGATAAATAGCGGCTAACGCAAGATAAGTATTCGTATGAGGATTAGGAGATCGAACCTCAAAACGAGTAGCCAGCGGGTTATTGGCTTCTCTTACTAACCCCACTAACACCGTGCGGTTACGAGAAGGAGTGGTTACATCATGGCCAACAGAAGCAACAATGCACACTGGCGCTTCAAAGCCTGGTTGTAGACGGTTAAAAGCATCATTTGAAGCGGTAATAAAAGCCCCAACCGCTTCGTAGTTTTTAAGGATCCCTAGCAAGGCGCCCCAACCGATTGGACTAAGAAAATCTTTCGTTAGATCTTTGGGAACAAATAAATTTTTAACAGAGCCATCTTTTAGTTGAACCGCTAAACCAACATGAGTATGTCCACCACTACCAGCTACCTTTTCCATTGGTTTAGCCATAAAGATAACCTCTAAACCATGTCTGCGAAAAGCTTCCTTAATTAAGATCCTAGCTAGCAGTTGATTGTCAGCAGCTTGTAAAGCATCACTATATTTCCAGGCAATCTCTAATTGCTCCATCACATGGGTTAAGCCCCCGTCCTCCCCGATTTGGGCTTTTACCCCACCCACTTCCTTATGTCCCATCTCCGGCTTAAGCCCATAATCCTCCAGTAAAAGTAAGGAGTATTCAAGAGCGGTCCGGACTACCCCTTTAGTTCTTTTCCAGTATTGCTCCCTTAGCACCTGAGAGACAGTAAGTTGCTCAATATCTGCTTTTTCATTCGGTGTTTTCACCCAGAACTCTAATTCAGTGGCAGAGGTTAAAAAAACATTGGTAATTTCTTGAGGGTTAATCCCTAACTCCAGAATGCTCTCAGGATAAAGATTAAACAGTTCTAACAATTCCCCGCGAACCCTTTCCCTTGCACGCAGCAGAACTGAACGAGAACAGATCCTTTGTCGAGAATGAATAAGGAAGGATGGAATCCGTAACGTACCAATCGGCAATTTGGTTTTAGGGTCAAGATGCTCATAATTGTAATCAACAAACCACTTTACCGAAGGATCAGCTTCAAAGTCAACTTTTCCATCATTTAAAGTAGCAATTCCTGGCAAAACCACACTGGAACCATCAGTATGGATCTCCCCCTTTAAAAACTTATCAATATCTTGAAGAAAAACCGAGACCGGAATTTTAGCATCAGTATCATTTCCCCCTAAGTCAACACCGACCATTGAAACAAATTTGATCTCCGGATGGGTGGAAAGAAGTTTTTTTAATTCCAAGGCATTGCACTGTTCGGGAGGAACAAAATAAAGTAAATCATTTGGCATTTCCACACCTACTTTCTCTGGTATATTTCATTAACAAAAATAGAAAACCACCTATTAATTACCATTCAGCAAGAACGATTTTATAACTATTATGTTGGCTGAATAGTATCTTTAGTAATTATGCAATTCCCCAAATTAATATAATTATAGCATGGAGTTTACTATAGAAGATTTTTAGAAAAGGTTAATACTGAAAAATCTATAATTTTTTAAAGTATAACCCCGAAATGCTATGTATAAAATCGTAATTTCTACACAAAATATAATTGCCCTTTTCTCAGGTATAAAGGGCATAAAAGAAAGAACCCGGTTCTGGTGACTTGGGTTCTTTCTGATTAAACCGTACTAGAAGTAATGCTAATCTATAACTCTGCAAAACCGCTCTTTCAATCGTTAAACCTTAATGATTCAGACTTCAGATCTACAAGTTTTTCTCATTGACAAAAACCCCCTTAAACCTATCCATTTGGAATTTTTGCATAAACAGATCGCACTTGCATAAAAAGATATAATAAATATTTAGATCACAACCAAACAACGTTTCAAAATTACCCTGACCCTTTGAAATAATTAAATCAGCCTTTTCTATTATTTCTTTGGCTCGATCTCCCAGCGCCTCCAATTGCGTGCCAGGAATATCGGTCCCATTTGGGATGACCTCGGTTATCTTAGTTAATCCGATGGCCTGAGCATCCTTAATAGTCGCATCATTAAGGATCGGCGCTCCTCTTACTATAACAAGGATATTTAGAGCGGTATATAGTTCTTTTATAATCTTAATAAAGATTTTATCTAATACTATTTCTCCAGCATTATCTGTAATATATACCAGCTGTGTAGCTGTTTTAAGTTGGTTCTTAAAAGCTTTAATTTCGTCTTCATTAATTTCTTCTTGTACCGCGCTATCCAACAGTTCTTCGAGTTTCTTATGATCAACACTATCCATGGCGCCAAAATCAATATAATTTCCGACCATAGCATATTGCAAAGCAGCCAATAATTTATCCTCAGATGAATTGATCTTCTCTACTATTTTAGCCTCCTTAGAAAGTAAAAGCTCATTATACTCTGTTTTGGTATGATCATATGCATTTATTATTCCAACCTGTTCTTTAAGTAACCTCATTACTTTTGCCATCAAAACAGGCGCGGTTCCATCTTCCTTAGCTGTCGCCAGTTGAAAAAATACTTCTTTCATAATCCTTGTCTTTTCTGGTTCTTCTAACCGATATTCTGCCAGCAACATATCTGCTTTTCTCATACAACAATAATAACATACCAATTCAGCTTTCATTTTTGCTCTTTCACCTACTATCAATTACTTCTATGAGACCTTTAGCCTTATGCTTCATCCTTCCTCTTTAATACTTCGTTAAAACGATTCCCAACCTTTTTTATTACGCAACATAAATAAATTGATAAAGACCTTCCCTATCATTATCGATATAATGTTAACTTGTTGGAGAAAGGAATTCTTCTGCTTTTTATCTAAGTAATCGTCCACGCCGACCTTCACTTGACCTAAACAATAAACAGTATAAACTTTTGCCTTTTATGGGTAAAACATAGATAACACTTAACTTTAGCATTATAAATTTTTTCACCCAAAATAGTAATTGCGGAGGAATGAATTTTGAATCAACGTTTAAAACAAATCCAGGTGGCATCATGGGTAGGAATTATCGGTAATTCCATTCTGGCTCTTTTAAAAGTATCTTTAGGTTTAATTTCTGGTAGTTTAGCGGTAGTAGGAGATGGAATTGATAGCGCTACCGATATTCTCAGTTTTCTAATCATCTTCTTTGCTACTCGCATTATGTCTAAAGCGCCGGATAAAAAGCATCCTTACGGTCATCTTCGCGCCGAAACTCTAGCGACGCTAATCATTGCTTTTATTATTCTATTTGCCGGAATTCAATTAATGTTTACCTCGATTATCAAACTCGCTTCCGCAAATAGAACCGAGATCCCTTCACTACTAGCAATAATTGTAACTTTTTTTTCCGTCTTTGGTAAGCTTTTTCTCTCCATCTACCAATTCAAAATCGCCAAAAAAACAAAAAGTTCGATGTTAAATGCCAATGGTCGGAATATGCTTAGTGACATCTTTATTTCTCTAGGTGTTTTAGTCGGTCTCCTCTTCACGATTACGCTAAAGATGCCTCTGATCGATCCCATGGTGGCGATTCTAATCAGTATCTGGATTGTCAGAACAGCAATTCATATCTTTCTTGAGGCTAATACGGAACTAATGGAAGGAATAGAGGATACTTCTATCTATGAAGAAGTTTTTACCGCTGTAAAAAAAGTAAAGAATGTTTCCAACCCTCATCGTACCAGGGTAAGAAAACTATCCAATCTTTACTTGATCGATATCGATATAGAGGTTGATGGGGAATTAACTGTCGCCGAAGGGCATCAGCTGGCCGTGAAAGTTGAGAAGGCTCTTCGCCAGTCCATTGATAATCTTTATGATGTTGCCGTCCATGTGGAACCGGTCGGTAATATAGAAATCGGGGAAAAATATGGTCTTTCTTCTAAAGAGTTTGCCTGCGACTAAAAACTCAATAATTAGCCTTTACATACCAAGCCGGTATATATTTTCTCGCCTTCCGCAGTTCAATCCGGAATTTACTATATTCTGGTTCTAACCTCGCTACTAACTGCCAAAATTCCGGGGAATGGTTTAATTGAATAGTATGACAAAGCTCATGAATCAAAACATATCGCACTAAGTGATGGGGAAGAAACAAGAGCTTACAATTAAGGCTAATGTTTTTCTGAGAAGAACAACTTCCCCATCTTGTCTTTTGATCCCGAATCGTCACTTTTTGATAGGAAACTCCTGTTTCTGCCGCCGCCTGCTGCAACCATGGTTTAAGATATAGCTCCGCTTTGTTTCTTACCCATTTTCCTAATAGATAATAAGCCGCTTCCATATTGTTAACCATTTTTCCGCTGAAAATTAGTTCTGTGTTTTTTTCTGCCAGAGTTAAGAGTTGCTTGGAAGTAACTTTGGATCTTACTTTCCATTCTTGCTTGATTGCCCGGAGAAAAATCTTTTCTGGAAGGGTATTCTTCCCCTCCAGATGAAAATCATCTTCTTCTTTGGTAGAAAACTGTTGGGTAGTGTCTATGAGCCACTTCTGGTTCTTCCTTAGGATTTCCGGGATAAGCTTTCGGTTAAATCCTTTAGGTATTACGATCTCCAACCCCTGGGCTGAAAAGAATTTCAAAATTACTCTTTTCGCTCGCTGACTTTCCCGGATCGTATAAGAAAGCTTGACTAATTCGCCATCATTTAAGGGTCTAATCATAAACAGTTCTTCCTTTCGAAAATAGCTTAAAAACTGGATATTCCCGGAAAGTTATTTAACCTTGGTAAACTTCCACTTTCCTCTAAATGGCGCTCTCCATAAAGCTTTAATAGCCAATTTCGCCAGTTATCCAGGCCGACCCCGCTACGACAAGAAAGTTTAATAATAGGTACTGTAGGATTGACTAATCTAAGCTGGGTCTTAAAACGTGTTATTGAAAAATCAGTAAACGGTAGCAGATCAACCTTGTTAAGGATAATTAATTCAATCTCTTTAAACATGCGCGGATATTTTAACGGTTTCTCGTCTCCATCGGTTACACTAAAAACATAGACGCGAAAAATATCATTCTTTTTTTGGAGAGAATAACCAGTTCTTCCTGAAAATTCATAAAACAGAAGGAGATTTCCCTCCCCTTTCAGAGGCTGATCTGTGTTTAAATGAGTTCTAATAGTTTCTGTGTGAATAATAGCCGGAATCCCGGCTGCTTTCAGCCTTTCCACATCGTAAATGGAATTAGGTTGACAGTAAATAGCCATGATCTGTAATCGACCCCTTAACGACTCATGGGTTCTCCTGATCAACTGCGTTTTACCCGACCCAGTATTCCCTAATAAGTAAATAATCTTTTTTGAGCAACTATCTTCTGGTGGTGGACAGTTTCCTTCTAAATTGTCCGAGCTTCCTCTCTCGTCAATATCCATTTAACCACCTCCTGATCTAGGTCCTTTACGTTGTCCCTGTATTTATTGGTAATGGCAACAACGCCATTAGCTTTGATCTCCATCATTCTATTATTACTCAAAAAAGCTAATTTTAAGCAAAGAAATTGGCTCAATCACCAATTTCTTCATCTAAACTGATTCCATCTGTTTAAATCCTCGTTCTTTCCCAATACTACCATTGTATCTCCGGGTAAAATTGGGGTCTCGGCCCCTGGAGAGAGCAGAATTTCTCCCACCTCAGCTCTTTTAAGCACTATCACTGTAATACCCCAACGGTTTCGTAAATTTAATTGACGAAGAGTCTTCCCATGAAAACCATCTGGGGTTGTCAACTCCTCAATCCGATAATCTTTTGCCAACTCAATGTAATCCATAAAATTAGTTGAAATCAGACTATGGGCGATTCTTTTACCCATTTCACGTTCAGGAAAAACCACCCGATTGGCTCCGATCTTTTCCAGAACCCTACCTTGAAGCTCATTAACGGCTTTTGCTACCACATAAGGAATACCTAACTCTTTAAGGAGTAAAGTTGCTAAAATATTAGCTTGAACATCAGCTCCAATCGCCACGATTCCAATATCGAAATTACGGATTCCTAATGCTTGCAAAGCATCCAGATCTGTCGCATCCGCCTGTACCGCATGGGTAACCTCGGCAGCGACCTGTTTTACTCGGAGTTCATCAGTATCAACAGCCAAAACTTCTTGACCTAATTTCGCGAGGTTAATCGCTACGCTATAGCCGAAACGTCCTAATCCCAGCACCACGATCTGCTTCTTCATGATTTTCACTCTCCTTATACAATGATTTGTCCATAAAAAGCATAATTCATTACTTTACTGCTTTTATGGTCTAACCAGACAATAACTTAAGAGAGTATTCAGCTATGATCAAACTAACCAATGATTACTTTTTCTTGAATATAACGTACCGACTCATTTTTTTGTCTATTTTGCGCAAGGGCTAACACGACGGTAAATAATCCCACCCTTCCTGAAAACATCGTAGCAATCAGGAGCGCTTTGCTAAAACCGGAAAGGATTGGGGTTATTCCGGTGGAAAGTCCCACGGTTCCAAAAGCCGAAGTAACCTCAAACAATAAATCAACAAAAGGCAATACCCCCTCGGTAACACTAAGTAACAAAGTGATGAGCGCTACTAAACCAATCGAAATTACAGTAATCGTAATCGCTTTTAAAACTACCTCATTTGATAGACGGCGTTTAAACACCTCTGTTTCCTGTTTACCTTTAATCACTGACCAAACAGTCGCTAAGATCGTGGTAAAAGTAGTGGTCTTAATTCCTCCCCCGGTCGAACTAGGAGAAGCTCCGATAAACATCAACATAATAATAAAAAAGAGGGTTGAATCTCTCATTTCCCCAATTGGTAATGAGTTAAATCCTGCCGTCCGAGGTGTTACCGCTTGAAAAAAAGTACTTATTATTTTAGTTGCAACCGGCTTATTCTCTAAAGTCCCAGGATTATTAATCTCTAGTAAAAGAATAACAAAGAAACCGAGCCCGATTAAAAAAGCAGTGCCAACCAATACCATCTTAGAATGTAGTGATAATTTTTTACCAGATAAACGACCCTTTAAATCCATTAAGACCGGAAAACCTAATCCGCCAATAATAATCAAAAAGGCAATCACTAAGGAAACCCACCAATCCCCGGCGTAAGTTGTTAGACTGGAAAATGGAGCATAAATCCTTCCAAAAAGGTCAAAACCAGCATTGCAAAAGGCAGAGACAGAATGAAAGATCCCATATAGCACCGCCTGCTTTTTAGGCATTTGCTGTGAAAAACGAAGAGCTAATAAGAGCGCGCCAATCCCTTCACATAAAATGGTTACCTTTACCACTTGTTTAACCAAGCGAACAAGCCCAGCTAAGTTAAATTGATTATAAGCCTCTCGGATTAAAAGACGTTCCCGGAGACCAATTCTTTTACCCATCAGGATCGTTAACGTGGCGCTTAGGGTCATAAAGCCTAAACCACCGATCTGGATCAAAGTTAAAACCACACTCTGTCCAAAAGGCGAAAGAGCCGTCCCTGTATCTACCACTACTAACCCAGTAACACATACCGCTGAAGTAGCGGTAAAAAGAGCATCTAGGTAGCGGAGTGGCACTTGGTTCGCTGCCGCGATCGGTAATTTTAAAAGCAGTGATCCGCTAATGATAATGGCAGCAAAACCCAGCACCATAACTTGAGAAGGAGAAAGTTTAGCCATCATCGCATTTATCTTTTTTATGATCATTCCTCTTCTTCTACCTCTAATTTGACTTTACTTTGCGCTTTGACAGATCGCGACCCTTGGAAAACCGGCATAATCTTGATAGGAAAGAACTGTGGTAAACCCAGCTTTTTTAGCAGTTTCTTCCACTACAAAATACTGATCATGCCCATGTTCCAAAGCTAGAAAACCACCGGGCGCTAAATATTCAAAAGCTCTTTCTATGATCCGCTTGATCATCTCCGTACCATCTGGGCCACCATCTAGAGCCCCTAAAGGTTCCTCCCTGACTTCCCGGGATAAACCCGGAATTACCTGCGAAGAAATATAAGGCGGATTAGAGACAATTCCCGTGTAAAGTCGCTTTTTCTCGTTCGGAAGAGCGGCGTAAAGATCGCCACCATAAAAGCTTACCCGCTCATAAAGATTTTGACGAAGGGCGTTTTCAGAAGCCACTCTCAGCGCTGCAGGGGAAATATCGACGGCATCAAACTGAAAAGCGGGAAGATAATGGGCAAGGGAGAGAGCTATTGCCCCACTACCAGTTCCTAACTCCAAAATCGCGCCAGTAGCTTGATCTTTAACCATCTCTAACGTCTTTTCCACCAAAATTTCCGTCTCCGGACGAGGAATCAACACATCGGGGGTAATAAAAAAATCCCATTTTAAAAAAGACTTTTTCCCGGTTATATAAGCCAGTGGCTTACCGGATAAACGCTGGCGAATTACTTCCTTATATTCATTGATCTCCGCCGAGGTCAGGGGGCGGTCATGATCAAGATACAACCGTAAGCGCTCAGTCCCTAAAATATATGAGAGGAGTAGCTCCGCCTCAAGCCTAGCCGAGTCTAAACCGCGTTTTTCAAAAAAAAGAGCGGTTTCCTGAAGAATCGTACCGACGGTGAACGTCATAAAACCCCTCCTTCACCAGTCGGTTTTAGCTTCTCCGCTTGCTCAGAAAGTATAAGCTTAGAGATTAACTCTTCTAAGTCTCCGGCCATCACTGAATCCAGCCGATAAAGGGTCAGATCGATCCGATGATCGGTAATCCGGTTCTGCGGAAAATTATAAGTTCTAATCCTTTCACTCCGATCACCGGACTTGACCATGCTACGACGGGTAGACATTAATTCCTGTTGCTGCTCCTGTTGTATTTTATCTAGCAGACGGGCTCTCAGTATTTTTAAGGCTTTCTCTTTATTTTTTAATTGCGATTTCTCATCCTGACAGGTTACCACCATGCCGGAAGGAAGATGCGTCACCCGTACAGCCGAATCCGTAGTATTGACACTTTGTCCTCCGTGACCGGAAGAACGATACACATCGATCCGTAAATCATTAAGATCTAGTTCTAACTCAACATCTTCTGCTTCGGGAAGCACTACTACAGTCGCGGCGGAAGTATGAATTCTTCCCCCGGTTTCGGTGTTAGGGATTCTTTGCACCCGATGCACGCCACTTTCAAATTTCAATTGACTGTATGCATCTTTCCCCTCGATCAAAAAGATAACCTCTTTAAAGCCTCCCAGTTCTGTAGGATTAGAGCTCATAATCTCAACTCTCCACCCCTGCGTCTCTGCGAATCTGGTATACATTCGGAATAAATCGGCGGCAAAAAGAGCCGCTTCATCCCCACCTGTCCCAGCCCTGATCTCTACCAGAACGTTCTTCTCATCATTAGGGTCTCTAGGAATCAGCATTACCTTAAGTTCAGCTTGGAGTTTTTCTTTCTCCTCTTCTAATAAACTGATTTCCCCGTTGAGAAGAATTTCTTCTTCTTCAGAAGGCTTTTCCAGAAGCAATTCTTCGGCCACCCGTAAATCTGTTTCCAGCTGTTGATAACGACGATAAGCTAAGACCACAGGACCCAAGTCCGAGTAATCCTTGGCAAACTTCCGCATCTCCTGCGGATCGGCTAAAACTTCTGGTTCAGCCATCTTTTTCTCTAAAGCTTTATATTTCTCATTTAAAGCTACCAGCTTTTCAAACATGAAACTACCTCACTCACATCTTTCAGCCTTTTGTTTTTGAATCGGCAGAATATTATTCTTTTCTTCCAATGTTAAAACCTGTTTTAAGGCCATAATTGCGACCTCCAGCTGACTATCATCAGGTTCACGAGTAGTTAACCGCTGCAACATTAATCCTGGCCAACTTAGGGCCTTCCATAAAAAGAAAGACTGATTTTTCCCGGAAATTTTAATAATCTCGTATGAGATCCCTGCTACCACTGGCAAAAGTAGGATACGTGAAAGAAACCGCATGACAATTGTCTGCTCTCCAAGAAATGAAAACAAAATTGCGCTTACGATCACCACAAAGAGGAGGAAACTCGTTCCGCATCTGGGATGAAGTGTAGTCTTTGTTTTAGCGTTTTCAATCGTTAATTCGTCTCCAGCTTCATAGGTATGAATTACTTTATGCTCAGCGCCATGATAAGCAAAAACCCGTTGAATATCAGGAAGAAGCGAAATTACGGTAATATATAAAACTAATATTATGGCACGAATCAGACCTTCGAACAAATTGCGCCATAACGTTCCGTGAAGAATCCTCCCGACCAAACCACGGACGAATAAAGGAAGCGCAATAAAAAGAAGAAGAGTTAACCCTAAAGCGAAGATAATCATTAGAGTCATCTCCCAAAAAGAGAGTTCCTCTTCTCCTTCAGAATCCATTAATTGATTAGCCGAATACTGTAAGGTTTTTAAACCTAGGACAAAAGACTCCCCCAAGGCAATGACTCCTCGAAAAAAAGGTAAGCGCAACACTGGGTGCTTTTGCGTATAGGAACCCAATTCTTCACTATAAATACTCATCTGGTCATTTTGCTTACGAACAGCAACCGCGTAGTGATGACGACCGCGCATCATTACTCCTTCAATTACTGCTTGCCCGCCGTATTGGTAATTATCAGCCACCATTACCACCCCTTTATTAATCTGAGAGAATTGCATAATTACCTCAAGACTTCATTTTACCTCAATAAAGCGGTTGACTTTTAAAGCAATCACTTATGCAATCCTTAAATCTTATGTCTTATTTTAATGAATTTGCCACTGCTCTGTCTCTTTAAAACAGTAAATAGTTTAAAACAGAGCTTTCCTGCTCTGTTTTAATCTTACTTCTCAGATTTTTTCAAACGTTTTTGGAATTTTTCAACCTGTCCACCGGAATCAACAATTCTTTGCTTTCCGGTAAAAAATGGGTGGCATTTCGAGCAAATCTCAACTCGGATCTCACTTTTAGTAGAACCGGTTTCGAAGCTCTCGCCACAAGCGCATTTCACAGTAGCCTTGGTATACTGGGGATGAATTGCCTGCTTCATAGGTATCACCTTCTTGTAGGTTTTTAACTCTGATATTATAACACAGCATTTAGGTTTCTGCAAGAATCCCTTTATCTTCGGCTTTATTCCTTAATAAGTCGATTTGATCAAGACGTTCCCATGGTAGATCTAGATCGAGACGACCGAAATGACCATAGCTTGCTACTTGGCGATAAATTGGTCGGCACAAATCCATATTTCTAATAATAGCTGCCGGACGCAGATCAAATACCTCCCTCACTAGCTCTTCCAGTTTCGTTGAGGGTAGAACCCCTGTGCCAAAGGTATCAATCATAATGGAAACAGGATTAGCTACTCCAATAGCATAAGCGATCTGTAATTCACATTTACGAGCTAAACCAGCGGCTACAATGTTTTTTGCCACATACCTAGCCGCATAAGCGCCTGAGCGATCCACTTTAGTAGGATCTTTTCCCGAAAAAGCTCCTCCGCCGTGACGGGCCATTCCACCATAGGTATCGACAATAATTTTTCTTCCCGTAAGACCGGCATCACCTTGAGGACCTCCGACCACAAAACGACCGGTAGGATTAATTAAGTATTTAGTATTCACATCAAGAAACTGCTCGGAAATAACCGGTTTAATAACTTCTTCTCTGATCCCTTCTTCTAAGGTCCGCCGATCAATACTAGCGTTATGTTGCGAAGAAACCACAATTGTATCGACTCTAATTGGTCTTTCCTCATCATATTCTACCGTAACCTGCGTTTTTCCATCCGGACGAAGGAAAGGCAGAATTTTCTTCTTTCTAACATATGCTAACTGTCGAGCAAGACGATGCGCCAGTGCAATCGGCATTGGCATGTATTCAGGGGTCTCATTGGTAGCATAACCAAAAACCATTCCTTGATCACCGGCGCCAACAGTACTGGCCGAGTCCTGGTTTTCCCCAGACTTAACCTCCAAAGCTTCGTTAACTCCAAGAGCAATATCAGGCGATTGTTCATCAATAGCAGTTAGGACGGAGCAAGTATCACCATCAAATCCGTATTTAGCTCTGGTATAACCAATCTCTTTGACCATATCTCGAGCAATTTTGGGAATCTCAATGTAACATTGGGTGGTAATTTCGCCCATAATCATAATTAGCCCTGTAGTAACAGCAGTTTCACAAGCCACCCTGGCATTAGGATCTTTTTCAAGAATTCCATCAAGAATTGCATCAGAAATCTGATCACATATTTTGTCCGGATGACCCTCAGTTACTGACTCTGATGTAAAAAAACATTTTCCCATCTACTTAATTCCTCCCTTTCAAATAAAAAAACCCTTCTTCAGGAAGGGTTGAGTGGCAAATACTCATCTTCCAGAATTCTGGAGGGAATTAGCACCGTTTGGAAATACACTTCCAAGGTTGCCGGGTTTCATCGGGCCCTTACCCTCCACCTCTCTTGATGAGCTATTATTTACTTTTATAAAAATTATAAACCTTTTATACTTAATCGTCAAGCACGACTATGGTTTTCTACTAAGATGCACATTTAATCCGTAAAAAATTAAACATCATAAATATAATAAAACCGCAACTTAAACCGCAGCCAAGATTTCAGTTAACTGATAAAGGGTAGGATCGACCTGATTTTTATTAGCGATAGCTTCATCCATTGTTGAAACCTTGATCTCATTTCTTACCCACCCTACCATCTTATTTGTTTCACCGGCCAACAGTAACTCGGTTGCCTTTGCTCCAAACCTGGTGCCTAGAGTTCGATCCAAAGCGGAAGGAGATCCCCCCCTCTGAATATGCCCAAGAATCGTAATACGGGTATCCCTCCCTGTCTGCTCATTTATATATGTTCCCACTTTAAAGGCACTACTTTCCGCAATGAAACGACCACTAATCGGATCCCCAAATAATCCTTCCGCCACCAACACAATACTGTATTCTCTGCCCTTCCTGTTGATCTCTCCTATCCTCTTGACCACACTTTCCAGATCAAATTCAATTTCGGGAATAAGAATCGCATCCGCCCCACCACTTAATCCGGAATAAAGGGCAATAAAGCCGGAATTTTTACCCATAACCTCCACCACATAAACGCGGTCATGAGAAGACGCCGTATCACGTATTTTATTAATCGCATCCAACACTGTATTAACGGCAGTATCAAAGCCTACGGAAAAATCGGTGCAACCAATATCATTATCAATCGTAGCAGGGATTCCCACCGTGGTAAAACCCAACTTATTTAAAGCCTGAGCACCCCGAAAAGAACCATCGCCACCAATAACCACCATTCCTTCAATTTGAAAATTTTCCAGTTGTTCCAGAGCTTTTTTTTGTCCTGCTTCCGTGCCAAACTTTGGACATCGAGCTGAATGAAGAACAGTTCCTCCCCGATGTAAAATATCGAATACTGCCGCAGAGGTAAGTTCAACAATTTCTCCTGTAATTAAACCTTGATAACCGCGTTTTACACCAAAAACCTGGCAACCAGCGTTAATTCCAGTCAAAGTAGCGGCTCTAATCACTGCATTCATACCCGGAGCATCCCCACCGCTAGTAATGATTGCAATCTTTTTCATATCAACCCTCCGTATCTACTTCTTCATTCTTCGATATAACGACCCATTTTACGAAATTTATTATAACGCATCACTAGTAACTCCTGGCTATCTCTATGAAGTAATTCCCACAAATTATGACACAATGATTCCTTAATAGTGGCGGCAGTGGAGACCGGGTCTGTATGAGCGCCTCCTAGTGGCTCCGGGATAACCTCATCAATCACTTCTAATTCCAGTAAATCGTTAGCGGTTAACCGCAACACTTCTGCAGCTTTAGATGCCTCGGTGGCATTTTTCCAAAGAATGGAGGCGCATCCCTCCGGAGAAATTACCGAATAATAGGCATGTTCTAACATCAATACTCGATCCCCAGTACCAATCGCTAAAGCTCCTCCACTTCCTCCTTCGCCTGTCACCACCACAATTATTGGTACGGTTAAGGCGCCCATTTCCATGATTGCTTTAGCTACAGCCTCGCCTTGTCCCCTCTCTTCCGCCTCCTTCCCAGGAAAAGCTCCAGCCACATCCACAAAGGTAATAACCGGTCGTCCAAATTTCTCTGCTTGTTTCATCAGCCTAATGGCCTTTCTATAACCCTCAGGATGTGGCATACCGAAATTACGATAGATATTTTCCTTAGTGTCTTTTCCTTTTTGCTGCCCGAGGATCGTTACGGGGATATCATCCAGATAAGCCAATCCGCCCACTAAGGCCGGGTCATCCCGATATAAACGATCACCATGTAATTCGATAAAACCATTAAAAATTAACTCACTATATTCTAATAACGTTGGTCGTTTTGGATGCCTGGCAATCTGTACTTTCTGCCAAGGAGTAAGCTTTTCATAAATTTCCTTTTTTAATTTCCGGGATTTGTCTTCTATCCTAGCAATCTCTTCCGACATATCTATCTTTTTTTCTTCAGCAAATACTCTTATTTCTTCAATCCTTTTTTCTAGTTCCTTTAAAGGCTTTTCAAAATCCAAATTATAATTACTTCCATTAGCCATCAGCTTATCTCCAGTTTCCGTCTTTGATGAAAGCGCAAAAGTCGGGCTAGTGTATTACGGAGTTCCTTTCTATTAACAATCAGATCAATAATGCCATGCTCTAATAAGAATTCCGATCTTTGAAAACCCGGAGGCAGAGTTTGTCGAGTCGTTTGTTGAATCACCCTCGCGCCTGCAAAGCCAATGAGCGCTCCAGGCTCGGCAATGATAATGTCTCCCTGGGAGGCAAAACTAGCAAACACCCCACCGGTAGTAGGATCAGTTAAAATTGAGATAAAAAGAATAGACTTCTCCGCCAAACGATTAACCGCTTGGCAAGTAGTAGCCATTTGCATTAAAGATAAAATGCCTTCCTGCATACGGGCGCCACCAGCAGCAGAGACAGTCACCACCGGAAGCTCATGAGTCAAGGCATACTCGAATAATCTGACCAGCTTCTCTCCAAGCGCCGAACCCATGGAACCGCCAATAAAGTTAAAATCCATTACTCCAAGAACTAAAGGAACCCCTCCAATTTTCGCTGTTCCGGTAACAACCCCTTCTTTTAACTCGGTTATTTTCTTAGATTTAGAAATTTTTTCTTGATACTCAGGAAAATTTAAAGGATCGCAAGAAGTAATATTAGCAAACAACTCTTTAAAACTCCCAGGGTCAACCAATATTTTAATTCTTTCCCAAGCGCCAATGCGAAAATGATACTGACACTTAGGACAGACCTTCAAATTTTTTTCTAAATCTTTATGATAAATAATTTGATTACATTGCTCACATTTTTTCCATAAACCATCAGGAAGTTCCTTTTTTCCCTGTTGTTCTGGTTGCGCCGAACTATCGACCTCTTCCCTTTGTTTTATCGTTACATATTTTTGCTTAGACCTAAATAGATCTTTTAGCAACCAGTCGTCTCCCCTTTCATCATCTAAGTCAAAAACCGCTTCCTTATAGTTTAACACTTTAAAGTTATCACTTATTCTCAATCACTTCTCTCTTATTTCGCGATACTGGCGAACTTGCAAAGCTTGATTTAAAACCTCTTGCGCTTCTTCGATCTCAGCTTCCGTTACCAGAATCTCGAAATTGGTATAGCTTCCCTCAGCATGCAGACCAATGGGGCGAAGCCTAACCAAAATGCCCTCAGCTTCCATAAAGTCCTTAATTCTTTTTGCCGTAGTTTGGTTTGGCGCAATATATAGCACAGTCCACACTTTTTTACCTCCAGATTAATCAAAGTTCGTCAGAAAAGTTTCCTATCCCTCAATTCTCCGTTTGGCTAAATTCTCCTTCCTAAAAGAGAAGATTACTTAGGAGACATGAACTTTCATACAGAAAGCCGGATTTTCTTCTTGCGTAGCCCTGGCAAATATACTATCATCAGCCTTAAGACCTTCCAAAAAATTCCCAACGATTAGCGCTTCAACTTTGCCCCTTATTTCTCCATTCTTTACTAATAGACACTGATCTGCTTTTAACGAAAACTTACCAGAAGAATAATCTTGAGTATGTAACCCTAGGAGCGAATAGATAATTAGTCCATCGTCAAGCTCTTGAATGACCTCTTCCAAAGTCTTGATCCCAGGTACCGAAACTAATAATCCCCGACCTCCGCCTACAGGGATTGGGGTTGGTTCTAGATCCAATTTCCGGGCATATTTTAGATCAAGCAGAGGAGTGTTTAATCTCCCAGCTTGAATTAACTCTACCTGACTAGAAGGAACCCCTTCTTTAGTACAACGAAATGAATTATAGCGATAAGGACGGGTTCCATCAACTCTCACCGTAAAATCAGTCCGAAAAATCTGTTTCTTTTCGGTAAAGTCTTCAATGTTAAAAGCGCTTTGACGATTCGCGATCAAGTTTCCACTGAGATTACTAAGGAGAAAATGCTCTAAAAAAGCTTCGAAAACTTTCGGTGGAAAAATAACAAACATTTCGCTCCGAGTAGAAAAGGGGGTTGGTTTTTTTAATTGCTTAGTCGTCTCCCCAGTATAGTTAATTAACCTCGAATGCTCCTCTTTGGTTGGTAACCTTTTTTCAGCAAAATAATCGCTAAAGAGATCATCGCCTTGTAAATAAAATTCCACTGGCGTCTGGTCATAAGCAATCCATAAACCCGCAGAGTTTGCCGTTAGCTGCTGATCGTAAATAATTCTAACTCCACCATCAACTTTTCGACAATCACAATCTACTAACCCTCTTCGTCCTTCTTCCAAAAGAGAAAAAGCCCAATCAAACTCCCCATTCACAATGGTAACCGCTTCTTCTTGCGCCAGGGGAATTAAAGGGGGCTCATAAGGTTCAACCAATCCAGCGCCCCATTGATCCTCATAAGCTGTTTTTTGCCACAATTCCAGGTTTATCTCAAATTCTTCTAAAACATTCCGATCAATCTGTGCGATAGTGAATCTATGACCGGACCATAGTAAATAAATCTCTCCGGCAGTCTCAGTTTTTAAAGAAGGGGCGGTATAAGGTCCCCCTAATTTATTATTTTTCAGCCCAACCTCTAATAGATTAGTGGTATGGAGATTAAATCTCCAACCCTCTAAAGTTAAACCTTGAAGTAAAGTATGATTTAGAAGATTGTTTAATTTTCCTTGCAAATTTTCAGCGAATTTATTCATTGGTTTCACCTCCAATGGTTATCTCAGGGTTATGATCAAGAACTAAAAAATAATGCGAGCCGCCACTTGAAGGAACTGCTTGAGCCATTTTCCCACAAGTCCCCATCACATCGATTTTTAGTCCGCCGATTCCAGCCCTAATCGATTTTAGGGCAGAAAGGATATTCCCCGCAAAGATCGCCGGCTGGTAAAGAAGAGGGTCAGGACCAAGCCGGTAGATACCTGAGCAATTGAAAACAAAGTGACCAAAAGCGGGATTCACTTGGCCTCCTTGAAAGCCGACAAGATAAATAATTTCTTCATTGTCCTTTACTAAACCGGCACTGAGAAGAATCCGATATAACCCAGCTGGAGTCAGATCCTCAAATTCTTGCTCAACAGGAATAACATTTTTCGTCTGAATCCTAATATTGGACATTCTAGCTAATGGTAGATGATGGCAGCTTTCAATTCGTCCTGCTCCCGTCAAGGGAACACCAGCACCCTCCGCAGAGAATAAATCGGCTAAACCAGCAGTAAGAATACCATCTTTTACTATATAAACGGTTTCTCTTTTTATCCCATTGGCGCTAATCGGTTGGTAGGCATAATCACCTTCAATCGGACCATCAATGATCGAAACACTCTCTGCCGCAACTTTTTTCCCCAAACACATCCGCCCATTTTCCCCAAGAATAGAACTTTCCATCCCATCGGTTTCTGCAGCGTGACCAAAAGCCTCATGGGCTAAACCTTTAGCCAGCGAATAATCAATGACCATTTTATAGGAACCGCTTTTGATCGGACCAGCCGTTAAAAGCTCCAAAGCTAAATTTGCGGCAATCATAGATCTTTTTTTAATTTTTCTTTCCGGCTCAGGCTCACAAAGCAAAGAAAGATCAGAGCCGGGTAGATTACTATATGTAGTCGTAGTTTTCCCATCTTCTTTGGCGGTGAATATATTATAGAGAAAAGAACGCGGGGTGGTAAAACTACAGTCTGTCCCATCGTGTCGCGTTATTCTCCACTCCTCGTCAACCACCACAAAAACAGTACGGACTGATAAGCGAGGGTCTATTTGCACTAATTCGCTATTTAACTTTTTGAGTTTTTTTTCAATCTCGTCCAAACTCATACTATCATACGGATGGTTTAATCGTATGATACTTCGCTCATGGGTAGGGGGAATATTAAATATAGCCCTATTATACTCTCCTTTTTCTTCCTGTACTTTTTGGGCTAGTTTTCCAGCCAGCTTTACTGATCTTTCCGCGCTTCCAGGCTCAACCACATCTGTAGAAGCGAAACCAGTATAACCACTGGGGGTAAAAACCTGAACACCCAGACCTTTTAGAAAGCTAGTCGCTATACTTTCAGTCTTCCCATTGTTAACCTTGACCACCGTCTCTTTCTTGTCCTGAAGGCGTAGGATATAAGCCAGACCCCTCTCTTTAGCAGCCTCTTCTACTACTTGTATTACTCGATCTAAACTATCAACCCGTATTTTTTCTTTCACCTAAGTTACCTCCCCATCAAACCAATGTTTTAGTTTCTCTAAAAGTAATAAGCTTAACCGAAAAAGTATTTTCTCTAAAGTTAGGAAATAATTAAAGAAAGAATGATTACATTACTGTCAATACCATTATTATAGGTTTTCCCAGCAGGAAACCGTCTTCATTAGACGAATTTTATATAGAAGCTTTCTTGCTAAACTAAGACTAAAGAAATATATAATAATTATATCTTTCTTTAATAAATGGAGGTTTATATGCAAACAGAAAATAAATTTCTCTCACCAGCCTTAATCCGTAAGGGGCTGATCATTACTTTAATCATAGGCCTATTTACCATGGGTGGACTTATCATCTCCTCCACCACAGCCGATACCTGGCATAGCTTATTAAGGATTCACCCCAAAAATATCCTTATTATGCTTGGCGTTGTTGTTTTATCGTGGCTGGTTGAAGGCCTACGCGTAAAAACCATCGCCCACCTTTTAGGAGAAAAAATTAGCTTCCCTGATACTCTTCGTATTAATCTAGCTTCAATCTTTTCCGGTAACATTACACCATTAAATTCTGGCACGATCCCCACTCAGGTTTATCTCTTACATCAACAGGGGATCTCAATCGGTAAAGCTACTGCTATCGTCACAATTCGCCTCACCTTTACCAGTCTATTACTGGTAATCGGAGGACCGCTTTTACTTTTTATTTTCCGGGGAAAAATCCTCGAAGAAATAGGGCTCTCCAGTATAGCAGGGTTAGTCGATTATATACTGCTGTTAGCTTTGCTTTTCTCTGCTTTCCTGGTTTTTCTTCTTTTGCGGCCAAATAAAGGGGAGCATTTAATAAGAGGCTTGTTTCAGTTAAAATTAAGTAAAAAGCTATTAGGCTCCAAGGCGGAATCTTTTTGCCAACGAACAATTTCTGAAGTGAAAGAGTTTCATACTTGTCTAGGCATCGTCTTTCGGGAGAAAACTTTATCGGTCTTTTTTGTTCTACTCTTAACAGTCTGCTCTTGGATTTCCACTCTCTCGGTCGCCCCCGCAGTATTGCTCGGTTTTGGGGTTAATATCAACGGAAAAATCTTTCGCATTCTTTTACTACAATTTGTGATCCAATTCTTTCTCTCTTTTGTGCCAATCCCAGGCGGCAGCGGTCTGGCCGAAATAGGGTTTTTTTCTATTTTCTCTAAATATCTACCGAAACACCTCCAGGCAATCTCAGTCGCCCTCTGGAGACTTCTTAGTTATTATCTAAATATTTTCGTAGGCGGGGTCTGCTTTGTCCGCCTCTTTAGCGGGAAACAGGAAAAGTAGAAGGTTTCTCTAAGGTAATCCGACCTAACCTTCCCGCACGAAAATCATTCCAAACTAATTCAGCAGCTCGTAACAGATTTACCTGTCCACCTTTACCAAGACAGCCTCGACGTTCTCCAATCTCAACTAGCATCTTAAAAGGAGCCTCTTCCCTCTCCAAGGAGTAATATGCCATCAATTCAGCAAGATAATTCTCTCGCAACCACCCAATAAGATAAAAAACTAATTCCTCCACATCTAAGACTTCTGGCCTAATCATCCCTATTAAGGCCAGTTTTTGCCCAGTTTCTTGATTAGAGATTTTTGGCCACAATAGCCCGGGAGTATCAAGAATCTCCCACTTTCCCCTTTTCACCCATTGTCTTCCTCGGGTAATTCCAGGTTTCTCCCCTACCCGGGCGGCGCTTCTTCCTACCAACCGGTTAAGTACGGAGGATTTTCCGCAATTTGGGGCGCCAATTACCCCCAAGCGCAAAGCTGCTTTTTTAGGTAAGATCTTTTCTTCTTCCTTTGACACTAAAGATTCTAATCTGGACAGATGTTCTCCAAGCCGAGCATTAAAATCCACTACCTTTTCTCCTAATGCCCGGTAATATTTAACCCAGCCCGCAGTCACTTCCGGATCAGCTAAATCTACTTTATTTATGACTAAAATACGTGCTTTTTCCCCTAATAAAATCGGTAGATCTGGATTTCGACTACTCAACGGTAGTCTGGCATCAGTCACTTCTATCACTAGATCTAAAAGAGGTAATATCTCTTTTAATTCCCGTTTAGCCTTAGCCATGTGTCCTGGATACCATTGAATTCCCACCACATTACCCCCTTTACTCTAGTCTAGCTTAAGGGAATTGCATAATTCAATGCACTTTCCTCTCACTAACTAATAATTCTTCCTTAAATGCGTAATAACATTCCTTGAAAGCAAAGGATCAATAGTTTATCCATACAACTGTTTTCTTCTTTAATAACATAAAATCCTTCCAACAAGAAAACACGCCTAAAAAGCGTGTCTTGTCTACTACTTTATCTACCGTTAATCGGATTTAATATCAACTAAGCTCGAGGATGAGTCTTATCATAGACATCTTTCAGTCTATTTTTAGTCAGATGAGTGTAAATTTGAGTCGTTGAGATATCAGCATGCCCCAACATTTCCTGGACAGCCCTTAAATCAGCTCCATTTTCCAACAAGTGAGTAGCAAAAGAATGTCTTAAGGTGTGCGGAGTAATAACATCAACAGCATCAATCTTTTCGGCGTATTTTTTAATGATCTTCCAGAAACCCTGTCTGGTCAATCCATAACCGTGATGATTAAGAAATAAGGTATCCTCGGCTGGATCAGAAGCCAAAAACTTTCTAGCATGGTCCAAGTAAAACTGGAGGTATTTAATAGCGACCGAACCTAAGGGTACTATTCTCTCCTTTGAACCTTTACCCATACATCTAATATATCCTTCTGTCAGATTAACATTAGAAATCTTCAGAGTAACTAACTCCGTAACCCGCAAACCAGTAGCATATAAAACTTCAAGCATGGTACGATCCCTAATCCCAGAGGGAGTTTTCAAATCCGGCTGTTCAAGTAGTTTAACAACAGTTTCAACAGAAAGAACCCGTGGTAATTTTTTTTCTTGTTTAGGCGCATCTAAATTCATCGTCGGATCTTTTAAAATAATCTGTTCTCTTACCAAGAAATGATAAAAGGCCTTAATTGCCGCCAATGATCTCGAGATCGTGGAAGCTGCCCTTCCCTTAGCTTGTAAAAAAAGGAGATAACCGCCAACAGTGGCATGAGTCGTTTCAGCAAGACTTATTCCCTTTTTGTCATGTAAATAATCTAAATACTGTCTTAAATCTCTCCCGTACGATTCCAGGGTGTTAGGAGCCAGTCCCCGTTCCACCGCAATATAATTTGTAAATTCTTCTAAGTAGTCCAGCAAAATTGGTCAACCCCTTACCCATATAGCTTAATCCGAGACTTTCCCTTTGTTTCATACAATTTTCGACACCATAATTGTAAATCCTCTTTTGGTTTTACGAGAATAATTTCCAGTAGTCGTCAACCCCACTTGACCCCAACTAAGAATTACATAATCCATTTATTAAAGATTTAACCACGACCCGATACTCGTGACTCGTTGGTGAATACTCGTTTTGAAAATCAAATAATTAGAATAGTTTAGCTATCCAGTAAATAAATAAAGGGGAGATAAATCCTTCAATTACTCCAGAGATCGTTAAAACAAAAACAGATATTCCATTGATTCCTAAACATTGTAATAACTCAGATGAAATGGGCCGATACGTTTTCCTAAACCTACTTTTAAGAAGCGCGCCGGCAAAGTCGATATTAGCAACGCCCGCAACTAAAAAAGCTGGTATGATTAGAACATAATGAGGAAACACCGAGGTTACAGTAAAAAGAAAACCTTTTCCTGATAACTGCTGTAAAATAAATCCAATTGTAAACCCAAGGATATAGCCTTTTGCAAAGATCAGAAACAAAATTAGAGGCACACCAATAACACTTACCCCTAATAATAGTAGCACAAATATCGTTTTTAAATGATTAAAAATTGCTTCTTTAGCTAGTGATATATCTGTAACTGGCTGTACCTCCTTTTTCATCCCTTGGAAGAACAACTGGATATAATGAAGAAGTTCTGTTTTTTGCCCTTCCCCTAAACTTTTAGCGGAGAGTGTGCCAAAGACTATACCCATACTAAAAAGCAAAAACGCTAAAATAAAGAGAAATAACCGTTCTTCAATATATTCACGAATGGTTTCCCACCAATATGCTAAAAACAACGATACCACCTCCTTGTCCCTGTAAGTAATTATTATGATTCATTCAGAGATGGTATACCTTAACTTTATTTAGCTTTTAAAGACCGATTACAAAAGGCCCCTCGTTCTAGCCAGTAAAAAAGCAACTATCGTCTTTGCATCTTTAATCTGTCCTTCCATCATCATCTGAAAGACTTTGTCTATTGGTAGCACAATAGTATTAATAAATTCATCTTCATCAGTATCAGCAGACCCACGAGAAGAGTTTTTGCTTAAAAACAGATGGATCTCTTCGTTAGTAAAACCAGGAGTAGTTAACAAAGAACCAATCTTTATAAATTCACCAGCAAAAAGACCAGTCTCCTCTCTCAACTCTCTAACTGCGCAGGCCAAAGGAGATTCCCCGGAATCAATTTTACCAGCAGGTATCTCCAGAGTTTCTCGCCCAAGAGGATAACGAAACTGTCGTACCAAAAGCGTTTCCCCATTGCTAAGTAACGGAATAATTGCCGCTGCGCCCGGGTGGTTAATCCATTCTCTCATTGATTTTTTACCATTAGAGAGTTCTACTTGAGTGCAGTATAACTTAAGCAAGTTACCATCAAAAACCAATTCTTGTGCAAGCTTTTTTTCAGTCAAGTTCATTATCTTAATTCCTTTCTAGATATTATTAATAATATTTTGCTTTTGTGGCAAACCATGTTGTAATTGATTGCCTTGCCCTTCCCAGCTTGGTAAGTTCACCTCTCCAGTATCGCGGAGAAGAGAGGCTAGTACCCCGGCGGCAGCCGCCGTATCAAAAAAAGTCGGATCTTCCCGGTAAGAACGACCCATGGTTTCTATTTGTAAATCATAAATAGCCATTAGCTTATCAATCGCAGGAATGGCCACCTGATAAATATGATGTCTTCTTAAACCACTTTCTTCAATTTGAGAAGCCAAAATCTGTGTTCTTTCATCATCCCAATAGGGTAAACCAATATAAGCAGTGGCATAGGTAAGCTCTCCTAAGACGGTGCGGCTATGATGGCTTAAACCACAATGCCTGCTACGAGGATCAGCAAAACTGATCCGTGGGATGGCGATCGGGTAACCTCCCAGTTTTTGCACTGCTTCCAGAATATAAGTCTGTTCAATCCCAGAAAAGCCGTACTTTGTTCCAGTTCCAACAATACCTGGTCCCATTGTAATGATAATTAAATCCGCCTGCGCTACCATTTTCGCGGCGGCTAGCGCCGAATATATAGTAACGGCTTCCAGATCTCCGCCAAAAGCATGTCCAGAAGTTATGGTTTGAATAAGTAAGCCTTTCTTTTTCAATTGGCGGACCACATTACTAAAACTAATGGGCAACGCCGCTCCATCAGTCATAATGTAGACTACTCTCTGTTGAGAACGGCTTTCATGAAAAGCTAGCAGCGCCGGGACAATCATACTATGGAGAGTCCCAACGATTACCGGCGTCCCTTCTAATGAAGTAAAACCTAGAATTTTTTGATGATCGGGAGAACCCTCTTCCTCCACCGCCATCACAGGAAACTGCCATGGAGTGTAGCGGAGCTTCATAATATGCCCCTTTGGTCGATGTTCCTGTTTCTCCCGATCAATAATGCCCATTACAAAATGGTAGCCACCGGTACCTAATTTTAGTTCCACGGCAGTTGTGTTTAACCATACCAGGTCGTTAGCTCGTACCTGCCCTGTAATCTCCGGATAAACAATTGCTTTTGCTTCTTTCCCTTCAATGGTCACCACAATTTCCTGATAATCCGCAAACAGACGAATAATTTTCTTAACACTTCCTTGTCTGACGCCCAATTTTCCCGCCTCTTTTTCTATTTTGCCACTTTACGATAATTTCCTGCCTCTTCCTCTGATTTGGGCTTTTTGCGTTGTCTTTTGATTTAATTATCCCAATACAATATATTGATAGGCCAATACGAGTCAAACACTATATATTGTATTGGGACCTTTTAAAAAGGATACAACGCAAAAAGCTTAGTTTATAATATTTTAACCCTTCTTCTTGCGCGTTACTCGTGCTTAAGCAATTCTGCGCTCTCTATTTACTTCTTATGATCGTGACCCCCAGCAACAATAACCCAACCCCTAAACAACGCCAAATGTTAACCGGATGTCGTGGCATCCCAAGCAAACCATAGTGGTCAAGTAGTAAGGAGATTAGCAATTGACCGGTAACCGCCATACTCATAAGAACAGCGGCGCCCAATTTCGGCGCAGCAACAATTGTGGTCCATACGTAAAAGGCGCCGAGGATCCCACCAAACCATACCCACCAAGGAGCCTTTAAGATTTTGGCTAATTCGGGCCAAGGTAAACGTTGAACTAAAATATAAAGCAAAAGCACTAATGAACCAACAAAAAAAGAACTAAAAGCTGCAAACACTGGGTGACCAACCCAATTACGAAGTTGAGCATTGACCGCTACTTGAATAAAGGCTGCCGCTCCCCCGAGCAAAGCCAATAACATGAATAGTCCAAGCATCGTGTATTCCCCTTTCTATTGTAGATAAAATTTACGACCTATGGATCGATCTTCGCCCGCTACTAATATTGAATATTGGTTTCCAGAAAGCTCTCAACATTCAATAGAGACCTAGCATCTTATTTCTAAAATTTAAATAATTATCTCAGCCGATTGCTTAATAATATGAAAAAGGCTAAGGCACTTTCTATCGCGCCTTAACCTTTTTTCCATAAAGGTATTTTACTGACTCCTAACCTTTATAACTGTTCATTTACTCCGTGGTTTCATAATCTCAGCCTGCGCCGCTGCTAAACGAGCAATCGGAACCCGATAAGGTGAACATGAAACATAATCCATCCCTACATTATGGCAAAACACCACCGAACTAGGATCTCCTCCATGCTCCCCACAGATTCCAACCTTTATATCAGGTCTGGTCGAACGCCCCCTCGTAATACCTAGCTCAATTAACTGTCCGACACCCTCTTGATCTAAACTTTGGAAGACATCCTCCTTAAGAATCTTTTGATCGATGTAATAAGGTAAAAACCGTCCAGCGTCATCCCGGCTATAGCCAAATGTCATTTGGGTCATGTCGTTAGTGCCAAAAGAGAAGAATTCAGCATCTTCGGCAATCCGATCGGCAATTAGGGCCGCACGAGGAAGTTCAATCATCGTACCAATCTGGTACTTGAGTTGTACACCCTTTTCCGACATAACTTGCTCAGCAACCTTACTACAATACTCTTTAATCATCTTCATCTCGCCAGTTGTTCCTACTAACGGGATCATGACCTCCGGAACAATCGTCAGACCCTGCTCGGATAACTCGCAAGCCGCTTCAAAAATCGCCCGTGTCTGAGTTTCAAAAATTTCAGGGAACACCACCCCTAAACGACAACCACGGAACCCAAGCATCGGATTGAATTCCGCCAGCGCCTGTACTTTCTCCGTAACCTTACTTACAGGAATACCCATTTCTTTAGCCATTTCCTCTTGACCTTTTCGATCATGGGGAAGAAATTCATGTAACGGAGGATCTAAGAGACGAATGGTAACTGGTAAATCCCTCATCGCTTTAAAGATCCCCATAAAGTCTTGTTTTTGGAAAGGAAGGATCTTACTTAAGGCTTTCTTTCTGGCTTCAACTTCGTCAGCTAAGATCATCTCACGAACAGCTAAAATCCGTTCATGTTCAGGACCAAAGAACATATGCTCAGTCCGACAAAGTCCAATCCCTTCTGCGCCAAAATCTCTGGCTACTTGCGCATCATGCGGAGTATCCGCATTAGTCCTTACTTTTAAAGACCGGATTTGATCAGCCCAAGTCATTAAAGTCTCAAAGCCTCCCGAAATTTCTGGCTCTACCAACGGCGCTTGACCAAGAATAACATCACCAGTAGAACCATTAAGGGTAAGCCAATCTCCCTCTTTAATCTCGTGTCCGTTAATCACCACTACTTTACGATCCTCATGAACTAACGCTTCGCCACAGCCAGCCACACAACATTTGCCCATACCACGGGCGACAACGGCGGCATGGGAAGTCATCCCACCACGAGCGGTCAGAATCCCCTGCGCTACATTCATACCCCCAATATCTTCAGGAGAAGTCTCTGTCCGAACTAAGATGACCTTTTTACCTTTGGCCTCCCATTCCTCAGCATCCTTGGCTGTGAACACCACTTGTCCCAAGGCGGCGCCGGGGCTAGCCGGCAACCCTTTCGCTATTTTTTGTACTTTAGCTTTAGGATCAATCATTGGGTGTAAAAGTTGATCAAGCTGTAAAGGTTCAATTCGTAAAAGCGCTGTTTTCTGATCAATGAGACCTTCGGCTACCAGATCAACAGCGATCTTAATTGCAGCTGGACCAGTACGTTTACCGCTCCTCGTTTGTAGCATATATAAAGTCCGGTCCTGGATGGTAAACTCAATATCCTGCATATCATGATAGTGATCTTCCAAAGTTTTACGTAACTCTACTAGTTGGCTATAACATTCAGGCAAATACTCCTCTAAAGATGGATACTTGCTTTTTCTTTCCTCTTCGGAAATTCCATTATCCGCCGCCCATGCTCGAGAAGCCTCAAGACTAATCTGTTGAGGCGTTCTTATCCCAGCCACCACATCTTCTCCCTGGGCATTGATCAAAAATTCTCCATAAAATTTATTCTCTCCGGTGGAGGGGTTACGGGTAAAAGCTACCCCTGTAGCTGAGCTATCGCCTAGATTTCCAAAGACCATTGCCTGAACATTAACTGCCGTACCCCACTCGTCAGGAATCTTATTAAGTTTTCGGTAAGTAATAGCCCGAGGATTCATCCAAGATGAGAACACCGCATTAATAGCCCCTTGAAGTTGTACCCAAGGATCGGTAGGAAACTCCATCTTCAACTTATTTTTAATCAGCTCTTTATATAAAATAACGATCTCTTTTAGATCATTGGCATCTAGTTCGTTATCAAGAGTAACACCTTTTTCCCTCTTCTTATTTTGTAAAATATTTTCAAAATTACTATACTCAAAACCTAAAACAACATTACTGTACATTTGAATAAACCGTCGGTAGCTATCATAGGCGAAACGTTCATTACCAGAGTATTTAATTAACCCCTGTACTGTAGAATCGTTTAATCCTAAATTTAAAATTGTATCCATCATCCCCGGCATTGATGCTCGGGCGCCGGAACGAACTGATAATAACAGTGGGTTGTCAAGGTCCCCAAAACGTTTCCCCATAACCTCTTCAACCTTTTTTAGATTGGCTTTGATCTCATCTTCCAAACCACTTGGCCATTGTTTGTTATTCTGATAATAAGCAGTACAAACATCAGTAGTAATGGTAAAACCCGCGGGAACCGGAATCCCCAGATTAATCATTTCCGCTAAATTAGCCCCTTTACCACCGAGTAAGTTCCGCATTTCTGCTTTCCCATCAGCATTTCCCTTGCCGAAAAAATATACATTTTTAGTCATAGTACTCCTCCATCCTTATGTATGATTTCATGGATTATTTTAAAGTGGTTTTACCACCTCAAAAAACAATAATTACATTTTTATTCTTTCCTTTTTCCTCCTATTCAATCCATTATTACTGTTTTATATTAAAAAAGTTCTTTCCTTATAACTAAACTTGCTCACCTATTCTCCTCTCTTCCCCAGCCCTTAACCTTCTTATATTCTGCCGGTGCCTATAGAAAGCTGTAACAGATAAAACAAGGGAAACCACAATTGTAAAGCGATCTTCACCGCTAACTATTAAACCCAATGGCACCAGAGTAACTAAGACCAGGGAGCCCAGAGAAACCAAACGGGAGAGAAAAACAATTTCCAAAGCAACGGCAATCGAGATTACTGTGACCAAGGGGTTCAAATATAAGAAACTACCCATCGTCGTAGAAATTCCTTTACCACCCTTTTTCCCCCCAAAAAACAAAGACCAGTTATGTCCCACTGTGACCGCTATCGCCGCTAAAAGCCTATTTTGCTCCGGCCCGTCTATTAGTAGATCAGTCAACCATAAAGCAATTACTCCTTTAGCGATATCTAATAGTCCGGCGATCATCCCAGGAACCCATCCTAAAACCCGGATCGCATTTGTTCCTCCCAAATTACCACTACCTACTCTAGAGAGATCAACTTTGCCCTTAATCTTAGCCATCATAAAAGTAAAAGGAATAGAACCAATAACATATGCCAGCATAATGATTAATACCTTATTAAGCACTTAACTATCCCCCTCTACTTTTCTATTAAAAGTCCTTACAATTTATATCTCTAGCTAGAAAATACTCTTGTAGCTCGTCGCTGGTTACTCGATGTTTGGAAAAGCCCTTGACGGTTTTTCTCTTGCCAAATCCGATACTTTTACCCCAACGCGCCGAGGGGACCTCTTGTCATTGTTGAAAAAGCTTCCGGCTTTAATTTTCCATTACCTTACGGGTATGGGCGTAGCTAGCATGAACGACTAGCTAGCAAGGATATTTAGGGATAGCGATCAACGCCAAAGCTCCGGGGCCGGCATGAGTACCTAGAGCAGGACCGGCTTGATTTAGAATAACCTCGGCATTCTTAAAAGTTTCTTCAATAATCGTTTTTAACTTTAAAGCTTCCGTTTCTGCAGCTGTATGCATTACAGAGATCCAGGATTTGGCCTCGGTGCCAACTTGTGCTTTAAATTTCTCCACCATAAGCGCCAGCGCCTCTCGTTTGCTTCGGGCTCTTCCTGCTATTTCCACCTCTCCATTAACGATCCGTAATAGCGGCTTAATATTAAGGATTGACCCTAGAAAGTGCTGCAACCGACTAACTCTTCCTCCACGAAAAACATACTCTAGTGTGTCCAAAACAACCAGAAAATTGATCCTTTCCCGCAAAAAACGGAGCCTCTCCAGCAACTGTTCCAAATTCATCCCGCGTTGGAGAGCATCAACCGCTTCCAGTACTAGGCTCCCAAGACCCATTGAAGTCGAAAAGGAATCAACGACCTGGACCCTTTTATTGGGAAACATCTTACTCACCATTTGTGCGGTATGTACTGTTCCAGAAAGTTTACTGGCAATATGAATGGAAACAATAGTATCAACTTTTTCTAATAGACGCTGGTAAATCTCCTTAAAGACCCCAGGTGAAGGTTGCGAAGTACTTGGCGTATGAGAACTGGAAGTTGCAAGTTTTTCGTAAAATTCGGTGGCGTTTAAATCAATCCCATCACGGAATTGATGGTCGTCAATAATCACCTGTAAAGGAACGACTTCGATCCCTAGTTCTTTAACCAATTCCTCGGGAAGGTCGGCGGTGCTATCCGTAACAATGCCTATCTTCATAAACTCACCACTTCAAATTTATTAAAAGCGTTATGGGCAAATCCCAAATAATTGAATTATGCGATTCCTTAAACCTGGAAAGTCCCAACAACTCTTCTTAAACTTAGACGTAATAGTTTCAACAGAGTTTCAAAATAAACCGTAAAAGTATAATCAATAATATACTGCAATCTACTTGAAATGTCCAGGCTTTGCTAAAATGTTTATCGGTTCTGGAGCTTTGCGGCCTTTACGGTATTCTTCATCAACATCGCAATCGTCATTGGTCCTACCCCGCCTGGCACCGGGGTAATCGCCCCTGCTATGTTAAGAACGGAAGCGTAATCCACATCTCCGACGAGCTTCCCTGATTCAAGACGGTTCATTCCCACATCGATTACCACCGCCCCCGGTTTTACCATCTGACCGTTAATTAAACCTGCTTGACCCACCGCTACTACTAGAAGATCAGCCCGCCGACAGATCTCAGCTAAGTTTCTGGTTCGAGAGTGGCAGATCGTAACAGTGCCATGCTCTTGTAACAAGAGATGCAATTGGGGTTTACCTACAATATTGCTTCTTCCAACTACTACACATTCCTTCCCTTCAATTTTTACACCGCTCTCTCTAATTAACTCCATGATACCTGCCGGAGTGCAAGGGACCATCCCCTCCTCACCGCGGAACAAGCGACCTAAATTCACCGGATGAAACCCATCGACATCTTTCTCCGGCGCAAGTACACTAATAACCTCTTCTTCCTGTAAATGTCCTGGTAATGGCAGTTGTACCAGCAAACCGTTGATTTTAGGATCATTATTAAGTTGCTTAATCAGTTCCAGAAGTTCTTTTCTGTTAATCGTCGCCGCTAGACGATAAAGATAGGAACTAATCCCCAGTTCTTGGCAGTTCCTTTCTTTGTTGCGCACATAAATTAAAGAAGCCGGATCTTCACCCACTAAAATAACGGCGAGTCCCGGGCTGATTCCCCGTTCTTTCAATCTTTCCACTTCAGTTCGGATCTCCCTTTTTATCCGAGCAGCCACAGCTTTACCATCAAGGATCATCGCGCTCAACTAAGATCTCCTCCCCCCATCTAATTTTAAAATAAGCCAGTAATTGTCCCATCTGATAACAGATTGACCTTTTGAGCAGCTGGATTTTTGGGTAAACCCGGCATCGTTAAAATATTACCTGCCAATGCGACCACAAAACCTGCCCCCGCAGAAAGCTTGAGATCTCTAACTGTTAATATCCACCCGGTCGGCGCTCCCTTAAGTTTAGGGTTATCAGAAAGAGACATTTGTGTCTTAGCCATACACACCGGGAGACGCCCAAAACCTAGCGTTTCAATCTGTTCTAAGGCTTTAATCGCTTCTTTCGTATAAGAGACACCATCGGCGCCATAGATCTTGGTCGCTAACAAACCAATTTTCTCTCTTAAGGAAAGTTCTTTCTGATAAAGCGGGCGAAAATTATTCTCCACTTGGGCGATGGTTGCCAACACTCTCTGAGCTAGCCGAGTCCCACCTTCTCCTCCCTTCGCCACGACCTCTGATAACTCCACCGGAACTTGTCGCGCTTTACAGTATTCGAATACTACTTCAAGTTCTTGATCATAATCCGTCGGAAACTTATTAATCGCCACTACTACCGGTAGATGAAAGACTTCTCTTAAATTGAATAAATGTTTTTCCAGATTACCTAAACCCCGGCGAACAGCTTCCGGATTCTCCTGGTCAAGATGGGCAAGATCTACACCGCCATGACTTTTAAGCGCTCTAATCGAAATTACCAGCACCACAGCATCGGGTTTCAGACCAAATTGCGGAGCAACGATATCAAAGAATTTTTCTGCCCCCAGATCAGAAGCAAATCCTCCTTCAGTAACAACATAATCCGCCAGTTTTAACGCCAAGCGCGTCGCTAAGATACTATTATTACCGTGTGCAATGTTCGCGAAGGGGCCACCATGAATAAACGCGGGCTGTCCCTCCAAAGTCTGCACCAAATTGGGCTTAAGCGCATCTTTTAGCAAAACAGTCATCGCCCCTACTGCTTCTAAGTCGTGAGCAAAGACCGGAGCCCCCAGACAGTTATAAGCCACTAAAATCGACCCCAGTCTGGTCTTTAAATCCTCAATCCCTTCTGCCAAACAGAGGATAGCCATAATTTCCGAAGCGACTGTAATATCGAAACCACTCTCCCGTAAAGTACCGTCAACTTTTCCACCCAATCCAACCACAATATTCCGAAGTTGCCGGTCGGAAATATCCATTACCCTCCGCCAAAGTACTCGTTTCGGATCGATATTTAAAGAATTACCTTGATAAATATGGTTATCAATTATTGCCGCCAATAAATTATGAGCCGCTGTTACTGCATGAATATCCCCAGTAAAATGTAAGTTAATTTCATCCATGGGCAGTACTTGAGAGTAACCACCGCCAGCCGCTCCGCCCTTAACCCCAAAGGTTGGTCCTAAAGACGGTTCTCTTAAAGCCACAGCCGCCCTTTTTCCCAATTTTCCCAGCGCCTGAACCAAGCCTACGGCTGTACAGGTCTTTCCCTCCCCGGCCGGGGTTGGAGTAATGGCTGTGACATAAATCAATTTCCCATCGGCTTTGTCTTGCCGCTGTTTTAGAGCTTCTAAAGAGATTTTAGCTTTGTACCGCCCGTAGGGTTCATACTCATCCTCCTGTAAGCCGATCTCTGCTGCCAACTGAGTAATGGGAATTAATTTTGCTTGTTGGGCTAAATCTATATCAGATAGCATCCGCTTCAACTCCTTAGCTTTTTTATTTTATTAAAAACCCAGTCGGAATCTGGGCTACACCTTCACCGATACTGCCCCAAAGCTTTTCAATAACCGGTCTCACTAATGCCGGATCTCCAGAGGTATAAAACCATTCTCTGCCCCCTTCGAAGCTGGGAGCAAGCAGAGATTTCTCGACTAATACCCGATGGGTCTGCCTGGCCACCGGCTCTCCGGTATCAAGCACTTCTACCTCTGGATCTACCAGCTTTTGGACTAAAGGTTTGAGAAAAGGGTAATGAGTACAACCTAGAACCACCACATCTACCCCCTCTGCGGTTAATGGCTGCAGATACTTTTCGACTAAATTTTCAGTCTCACTACTGCTAACTTCCCCTTTTTCTACTTTTTCCACCAGTCCCGGACATGGTTGATCAATGACAGTTAAGCCTCCGGCAAACCTTTGAACCAAAGAAGAGAAGCGTTCTCCGGAGAGAGTCAACCCGGTAGCCAACACACCGACCTTTTTATTTTTTGTATATAAGGCTGCTTGTTTGACCGCCGGTTCTACCCCAATAAAAGGTAAGGAAAACTCTTCTCTAAGGTATTGAAGCGCGGCAATCGAAGCAGTATTACAAGCCACTACAATTAATTTGGCTCCCTTGGAGCGCAAAAACTTCGCGATCGTAGAAGAACGTTCTCTAATCTCACCAGGTGTCTTCTCTCCATAGGGACAAAATTTAGAGTCGGCAACATAAATCAGATCTTCTCCCGGCAAAAAACGGCGCACCTCTTTCATCACCGAAAGCCCACCCACCCCTGAGTCAAAGAGACCAATCGGAGCGCTTGTCTCCAAAACTAATCACCTTCTTATCTGGTCATTGTTAATTTTAACCAACAGCCGTAAAACTTAGACCAGACTATTTTAATTCTAGTTCCCATCTCTCCATAATCAAAGCAAAAATTTTAGCTTAAATCCAAATTAGACAATGATCTGATCAAATTTCCTAATCATTAAATTTTTAAGATATTTTCTAGTCAATAAATAAAGGACAAAAAATATTAATCCGGTAAGATAAAGGATGTTTCTATACCCTAATGTTGGCCACGAGATAAAGAGGAACGAGGGGATGATCGCCAATAATGGTCGCAAGGCTAAAGAGAAAAGAACATTAAGATTATTTTTAATCGCCGCTGCCGGGTTGGTCCACTTTAAATATGGTCGATAAAGATTAATGAGTAAATCGATGGTAGCTAAAAACAAGGTCAGCATTATAACAAAAAAGAGCCCCGCAAGTAAAAAAGCAGCTTCGATCCGAAGTAGTCTAAAAGTAAAAGATCCGATGAGCAAGGAAGCAAGTAGATTAATACTAACTGTTGTCATCATTCTTGAGCGTATATTATCCCAAGGTTCTACCGGTAACACCTTGGTTTCCCAGAAAGCGCTCCCTTCCCTAGTAATAGCGGTGGCAGAAAGGTTTGCTAACAAAGCAGGCGCCGATAATACCCCCACAAACAGGAGGACGGCGCGGCCTTTATTTTCTGGTAAAACCAAAGTATCTAGAGAAAGATCACCGGTTATAATACTAATCAGAAGAAGCAAACAAGGAACCGCTAAACTAAGTAGTGTATTCATTAGAAAAACCGGTTGCTTGAGGATAATCAACAGATTCCTTCTTAATAACTGAAGCGTCTTACTCCTTTGCCGATAATAAACCCCACCTTTACGAATCACTTCTTTCTCATTAAAGGCAAGGACAGCTGAGCGATAAAGTTTCGCCGCAAGCACACGTAAACCAGTGACCATTATGAAATTTAATAAGATAAAATATAAAAAATCCTTCACTGAGCCTGTGACCATCCGTGCTAGCCACTGAGCCGGGGGGAAAAAACGTCCCAACGTTATTGTCCAATATTCCACCTGTGAGCCGCTTTCCCCGGTAATGAATAGTTGAATTCCTAATAATAAGAAGAGCAGAGCGAAACCAAAAAAGAGAGAAAGAATGTTTTTCTTACTACTTTTGGCTGCTAACCTTGTTAATCCTAAAGCAACCACAGCAGAAAATAAAAGCGGGGGGAGGGGGGCAAGCAACCAAGCGATAAAAACAAGGATAATAGAACCTACAGTTAACCCAAAGTTTATTCCTCCTAGTACCATCGTAGGAGCTAGAACTAAGGAGTTGATCACCAGCAGATAAAGATAAACCGTGCTTAATTTGGCAAAGACAATAAATTCTTCCGGTATTGGTAAAGTGACCAAAAACTTAATGTCACCTGCATAGAAAAAGAGAGAAAACAAGAAAGGAATCGCTGTAAAAGACATGAACAAAACCGTAGTTATATACATAAAAGTTACAGCTAATTCCGGCCGTCCTAACAGCAAAAAGGTATGATAAGCTCCGACTGACATCTGGATAAAGGGAATAGCTAATAAGATTAAAGTTAAATAAAGAAGCAAATTCCCAGTCTTTTTCGACCTGAGTCCCATTCCACTCTTATATTTGCTAAAAAAATCCAATAGTTGTATTTTGGCTAACGCCATTAATCTACGCATCCTTTGCATCCTTTGTCAACTCCAAGAAAATCTCCTCAAGGGTATGACCTGATTCTTCTTTAATCTTCTCTAAGCGATCACAAGCTACTAACCGTCCTTTATTAATGACCGCAATCCGGTCACAGATGTTCTCCACTACCTCTAACAGATGGGAAGAGAAGAAGACCGTACCCCCCTTGTTACAATGTTCTTTCATAATATCCTTTAACTTTTTTGCAGAAAGCGGGTCGAGACCAACCAAAGGTTCATCTAAGATAAATAATTTGGGGTTTGGTAATAACGCCCCGCAAATTAACAATTTCTGCTTCATGCCATGGGAGTATGAAAGGATTAATTGATCAAGTTCTTCGTAAATCGCAAATATCTTGGTAAATTTTTCGATCTGATCTCTTCGTTCTACCACCGGAACTTCATACATATCCGCCAGGAAATTAAGATAATCTATCCCCCTAATCGAACTGAAGATTTCTGGGTGATCAGGAACATAGGTAAAATTCATTTTGGCTTTTACCGGCGACTGCGCCATATCTATCCCTTTAATCTTAATCTGTCCGCACGTAGGAGTTAGAATTCCGGTAATCATCTTAATCGTTGTCGTTTTTCCGGCTCCGTTAGGGCCGATAAACCCAAAGATCTCTCCTTCTTTAACCGTTAGACTCAGGTGATCAACAGCTTTTTTCTTCCCATCATATGATTTAGTAAGATCCTTCAGGACTAACATCAGTAGCACTTCCTTAATCCGTAAAAGATTTGGTACTCTTTTTAGATTGATTTCGTCTTTTTTATCCAATTAATCCCAATAATAAGTACAATCGAAACCGCATTTCTGGCTAAGTTCTGCCTCGGTAAGTTAGGGTTAAGTCGTAATCTAGTTGAGCCCCCATAAATACCATCCATAATCAGATTAATATCCTCATCTTCTAAAAATCCGACCTCATATAGGTATTTACGAACTTGAGCCGGATTATTAAAACTAATTTTCCGCTCTTGTTTCGTGTTTTGAATAATAATGGCGATACCTCTTAACAGGCTTTCAACAAACTTCCGAGCTTCTCGAATCGATGCTTCCCACTGACCATCAGTATAGTACTCTTGGTTCTTCTCAAGATAAGTGAGAAGGGGCTCTTGAGTTAAACGGGATTCCTCGCTAATTAGCTGTCTAATTCGTAGGTGTTCGTTAAACATCTCGACAAGCCCTGCCGGATATAAGGCGTTTTTAAAAATCAGATACCCATCATTTGCTAAGTTCGTCTCCAGCCGGTCCTTAGCTTCCCTACTTAAATAGGGAAGAACTTGCTCGATCAGTTTTTTAAGGTGATCTTGTTTTCCCAGTATTAATCGATTCTGAAGGTATAAATCCAACTCTTCACCTTGAAGTTGATTTCGTAGGGCATCAGGAAAAAGCTCTTCAACTTTAGCAAAAAACTCTATGCATTCCGTTCTTTCAAGGTTTTTAAGATAATCACTTATGATCATGAGACTTTTGTAACTAATAGCCCCCATTAAAATCTCCCTGTTTCTTCATTGCTCTCTTCACCCCTACTAACAGTTAAAGGGTTCCCTTTTTCACTAATAAAACCTGCTCCACAGCAGGTAAAGGAATGATTAAAAACCAAAATAACAGTGATTATATTCTAGAAAGCTGTTTAGAATCCCTTCTCCGCCTAGGTAATTTTATCCTTGGAAACAAAGGCTTTTTCTCCAAAAACGCATACAGAAGTAATCCTCCTAAACAAAGCAATAAAATTAAAAGAGAAAAAATGTAAATTGAAACTGGAGCCTTATTATAAATTTTCCCTGAAAATAAGCCCGCTGAAGCACTGAAAATCGAGACTAAAGTGTTGCTTAAACCATAAAGACCGGCCCGTTCTTTACCCTCAGTTACTTCTGCAAACAAAGTATCGATTAGTGGTCTAAAAAGTCCAAAACCCAGAGCATAGAGGATTATTACCATGACTAGCGCTAAAAAAGAACCCGTAGGAGTAAAGATGAGAACTAACAGTGAGAGTATTTGGAGAAGCAAACCGGTTAATAAAGGAAAGAGTCCCTGCTTAAGATGGGGCAACAAAAAGATGAGCGCCATAACGATGGTGAGGGAGTTAACCCCTCCTAACAGGGAGATTAGAGATTTATCTTGCTTTAGCACTTCTGTAAGATAGGGAGCAAAATAGAGACTATTTATGGTGCCGATCGGTAAATAAATGTTAAAAAGAACTAACACACTCATGACCACAAAAACTGAGGGTTTTTTCTTTAAATACCCGAACGCATTGCCGAAAAGATTAAACCGAAAATCAGCACTAATTTTCTTTTCTTGTCTCTCTTTTAGTATTTCCTTCCCTACTTGAGTCTCCTCGTAATAATGATGCCTCGAGATCATCATTGTCGACATGCTAACCACTGCCACCGCCATTAAGATACGTTCTGCCGGAATAATCCCTAGGTTTCCGACCAGCAGTCCGGCCAGAGGAGTAAACACTCCGGAAAAAATATTGACAATGTTAAGTAAAGTAAAAGCAGCTTTCCTCTGGTCATCATCGGCATCTTCCACCATCATTAAAGTAAAAGAGATCGATGCTATTCTTACCACACTGTTACAGATTGAAGCTAAAGCAAAGATCCAGAATTGATTAGCGAGCATATAGATGACCAACGAAGAAGGCCAAGCAATGAGATCAGAGATAAGCAAAGTTCTTTTTCTTCCTAAGTAATTTACAATTGCTCCCCCAAACAGCGAAAAAATGGCCCCTGATATAAATCCGATCGAGATCAGATAACCAATCTGTTGGTCTGTAATACCTTGCGCTTTCATATATAAACTGAGATAAAAATTATAAAGAGCATAAGGAATTCCCCACATGGGCTCAAATACTATAGAAATGCGAGTATTTCCCTTTAGAGTCCGAAATGATTTACTAATTGTCAAGTCTCGGATTTTGTTGACCATATCTTTCTCCCTCAATATTCTTTGTTTTCAAAGTTTATCCTTTTCCATATTTTATAACACAAAGAACTACCGTCCCTTCATTGACATTTACCCCATTTATTAATAAAATAAATTATATTACTCTGGTAATCCTATGGTTTTACATAAAAGAAAGGAACTACTAATGCAACTAAAAATATCTAATTCTTACCGCCTTATGCTTGTATTTTCACTGTTGATCACGATCGCTTGGATGGTAACTGCTCAAGAGAATAAAAAAACCCTGGCTAACAAAGTAAATCTACAAGAGGCAATTAAGCTTTATTATCAAGGAGATTTTGATCATAGCATAAACCTCTTTGCCACCATAGTAAAGACTGATCCTAATGCTGGAAACGCCCGTTTAAATTTAGCGCGCTTGTTACGCGAAGCCGGAAGGTTGGAAGAGGCCTTAGAGCACCTTGACTACTTGATAAAAACCCATCCAACCACCAGTAAGTATCAAAGCGCTTACCTGACCACCGCGTATTTAGCCGGTCAAAACGAGAGTATCTTAACTGCTAAGCTAGAGGAAGAAACCGCTGTCGATTTATTCTGGAAAGGACTGGCCTACTATGATTTAAAAGATTATGACCATTCACATACTTTATTAGTAAGATCGCTCGAACATTCCGACTTTAACCCCCTTGCTAATTATTTTCTGGGGTTAATTAATTTAGAAAAAAACAATTTTATGAAAGCCAAAGATTACCTAACGATCGCCTTAACCCAAGATCCTAACCTGGTTGCCGCCCGCTATGAGCTAGCCCGTGCTTATCTGGGGTTGGAGGATTACAAGTCGGCCTATAAAAGACTAAAGCAAGCTCAAACAGCCTCTCCCTCAAATAAGAAAATCCAAGTTGAGTTGGAAAAACTACTAACCGCCCATCCTGATCTTCAAGAGGAAGAAAAAAAGGAAGAAGCAACCAGTCGCTTAATTTCATCCGCGCCGATTGTTGAGCCAGTGGACAGAACGGCAGTTCCCCAGATCCGAATTGGGTTAGCAGAAAATGTTGGCCTGATCTTTATGAAGACCAGTGCTGACTTTCGTCTTACTTCAGACTCGGGGGTAGAATTACTCTCCGGTTCTCCGCAAACAATCCTGAAGTTTGTTTTTTCACCCGAAGGTAGAACTAAAGTTTATGATGAACAAGAACACCTTCTGCTCACTTCCACCGACTCCCTTATTCTTTCCTACCTCGAACCCGGAGCGACTACTCTCCTTTTTAACCTAGAATTCGGTCGCGGTTATTATTGGGCTGGCTATGAAAACCGGGCTTACCGTGGGGAGATCCATCTGCTTCCCTTCCAAAGTGGTTTAACGATCGTTAATCAACTAACAATAGAGGAATACTTATATTCAGTTGTCCCTTCAGAGATGCCCTCTTCCTGGCCGGCAGCAGCCTTAGAGGCCCAGGCGATCGCCGCCCGAACTTATGCTTTTTCCCATTTGGGTAGTTATCAAAAACGCGGTTTTGACCTTTTAAGTTCAGTATCTTCTCAAGCTTATAACGGCGTGAAAAACGAAACCTCGTCAGTTGTTAAGGCAGTAAATGCTACTAAAGGCCAAGTTTTAACCTTTGAAGGAAAACCCATCTCTGCCTTTTACTCAGCTAATTCCGGAGGATATTCGACCGTTCCGCCGGAGACTTGGCGGTTCACCCCTCCCTATTTACAAGCTGTACCGGATAAACTTCTTCCCGCTCATAATGGTTTACTTTCTCCTGAAGAGCTGGCCACCTGGGTAGCGGAACGCACTCCTTCCTACTCTTCCCGGTCAAAGTATAGTTCGAGAAGCGCTTATCGATGGCAAGTAATCGTCACCAGGGAAGAAATAGAAAGTCGGCTTAATAGACAACAACTCGGAGAGATTACCGGTTTAATCACCGTAGGACGGGCAGACTGTGGTCGGGTTAATCAGGTGTTAATTAAAGGAACCAAAGACAGTTTAATCCTTAAAGGAGATGCGATCCGTTCTAAACTAGGAGGGTTAAGAAGTAACCTCTTTGTCGTTGAGCCGAAGTTAGGGAAAGATGGGCTCCCAGAGTTTTTCGTCTTCACTGGCGGAGGATTCGGTCATGGTGTCGGGATGGACCAAAGCGGCGCCGCCGGGATGGCTGACGACGGATTTACTGTTGAAGAGATCCTGAACCACTATTATCCTGGGACAACACTAACTAATATCTATTAATACTTTGACTTCTTTTTACAGATGGTAAACTGATGGCCGCCACCAAAGACCAATTATTAAATCCTCTGGGGTAGTTCTGATATTCAGTTCCAAGGGTCAGGCGGAACCCACTGTTTTGGTGTGGATAAATCCTTAACCCGCCTCCAAATGTAAAGTAAAACCCGTGTTCATAACAATCTTCAAAATTTCGCGTAAGGTAAGCCCCATAAAATCCTCCACCGATCATCGTATACCATCCTAAAAAGCCCTTTTTCGGGAATAGTTCTCCTTCCCACCCTAACTCAGTTCCTAATTCTCCTAATAAAGCTTTTTCGGAACAACCAACTCTAAACTTCAACCCGGTATAGTATTCAAAGGGGATCCCTTTACCGAAACCGATCTCCGTCAACAAGTAAGGTTCTTCTTCCTTATCATATTGGGTAAGACAGAGACCAATCGTCTTGGTAGATTGCTTAGATAAGGCTCTAAGCAGCGAAGTACACTGTTTATACCAAGGTATCTGTAGCGGATAAGGATTACACTGCTCGCAACGGCGTTGAGCTTTTTCAAGATATGTAACGGCTTTCTTTTTTTCACCTTTCTCCTTATAAGCCCAGCCCAACACATAATAAGTCCAGCCATCGCCGGTAGGATCCTCCGCAATGACCAACGCTTCTTCCAAAGTTGTGATGGCCTCATCGAGCCTTCGCGGCGCCAAGTTCATCAGGCAATAACCTTTGACTGCATAACCATAAGCAAAATTATTAATAAGCGCTAAACTGTCTTCAGCTAATGCTAAATATTGTTTATAACTTCCTCCTCGCAGTTTAAAGAGATAGAAAAGTTGCTCATAACACTCTTGTAATAGGCTTTGAGCCGAGACGATCCATGCACCCTTTCCAGAATCACCCGTTTTCCCCTGCTCTAGAGCCTTAGTTAAGGAATTTTTCGCTAAAAAATACTCAGCTTTTTCCTTATAAGCCCAGCCTAAGAGATAATGAACCCAACCATCTCCCGCCAGATCCTCTTCTAAATCAAGGGCTTGATGTAAAACGGCAATTGTTCGTTCAGGAGCTTCCCCCGTCTTCAAATTACAAAAACCTAAAACCACATAGCCATAGGCATAGTCTTCTAAAACCCCCAACTTTTCCTGGAGAAAACTGATCAGTGACGCATACTCTTGTTTTTCCAGGAAGATCTGGGTCTGTTCATTGTATATTGTTTTTAAATGCCGAACACAATCATGGTACCAATCTGGCTTTTTTAAGAAATAAACCTGTTGACAACGGATCACCGCTTTTTCCAGCGCTTGTTGGGCATTTTCTCTTTCTCCCCTTTCTAAATAAGCCCAACCCAAAACATAGTAGGTCCAACCATCATATGCCGGATAATCAGCCAGCTCCGTCCCCTTCCGCAGAGAGGTAAGCGCCTCCTCCACATTGTTACGGTCCAATTTCAGCAAGGAGTAACCCTGAGCAGCATAAGCAAAAGCAGCATCAAAACTAAAAATAGCCTGCTGGCTAAGGGAAAGAGCTTGTCCATATTCCTCTCTTTGCCAGCAAGCATTAATCTCTTCTTGATATAATTCGATACAGATTTTAACAGCGTCCTCATACCAATCGTTGGTTTTTGCTCCGTAGTTTATTTTTTGATAGCGATTTATCCCTTTTTCCAGTGCCAGTCTGGCCTCATCTCTTCGCCCTTGTCCCCGATACAATCGTCCTAATAGGTAATAGGTATACCCATCCCCCAAGGGGTATTCTTCGGTAACAATTGCTTTCTCCAGAGCTGTTAATGCTTGTTCGCGATCAATTGGTTGGATATTTAGATAGGTATATCCCAGTACAGCATAAGCAAACCCAAAACCCGGAAACTTAATGATGGCTTCCTGGCATAAAGAAAAGGCATTAATATAATCTTTCTCGCTAAGCGCCCTTTCAATTAGGTTCTTATAAACCTCTTCCTCATTAGGAAGAAACTTTTTTAGCTCTTCAGCACTCCTCCCTACATCTATCTCTCCCAGGTTTTGGTCATCATCCTCACCACCTATTGGCATAACGACCTCCGGAGACTCGATTGCTGAAGGTAGCGGATCGAAACTGGGAAGAAATCCTACCGGGGCTGTAATCACCCTATTAAGAAGTTTCTCAACAGCCTCATCCTTGATAATCTGTACCGAAGCGGCCGCAAAAATAGTTCCCGTGGTAGTAGCGATCAATCTGGCATTAATCTTAACGGTATTACCTAAATCAGAAAGTGTTCCCGAAACAATAGCTGATACTCCTAAAATATTTCCCAATTCTTGCGCCGAACCGGGATCAACAAACCCGGAGACATTAAGTTTTAATTCCTGTAAAACTTTGTCCAATAATTGACGCTCAATTACTTCAAAACGTTTTTCCAAAAATAATCTGGTAGTTAACTCCTCCGCAATAAACCGCCCCAGACTTGTTATATTTCCTTCCAGATCAAGAAAATCCATAACTGCAATTCTAATCTTTTCATCCAAAGTTTTATCAACATTTTCATCCATGGCAGTTACAATACGAGAAGCAAGATGGTCTAGATTGACATCCAATTCTTCAAGCGCAAAGCATAAAGAACTAGTAAAAGTAGTCAACATAATTTCCAATAAACAAATGATAACAAAACGAAAATATTTATTCATCTATGTATCCTCTACTTTGCGTAGCTTTTCATTTATTGATCCTCTTTGCCAAATCTTCTGCTAGCTGCGGGATCTCCAACCACCAGTTAGAGGAATCTACCTTTTTAGAGAAGGTGTAAGAAAAAGGTTTAACTTCCTTGCTAATCTGACCGGAAGGAACTTTAAGAACCTGGGCAGATACTTTTATTTTTATTCTGTTTTTTGTTTCGATAGAGCTAAACTCCCCAATAATCACCTCATCCACCCCGAGGAGACGACCAATATCCATTGCTAGCGCTTGGTCTAAGGTTTTACTGAGAGCTTCAGCTTGCTCAGTGAGGATGGTTCCAACCTTTCCGTAGTCTAGCATTACATATGCTCCCCTAGCTTGAACTCCCATCTGTGTCTGTAACTCCCGGGCTAAATGCTCTTCCACACCTGGAGTTGATGTTTTATTAATAAAAAACAACACCGTCTTCAATGGCAAATTACCTTTTACCCGTGTTCTCGCCATCTGATAACGAGTCGCCACCTCCAGATAATGGGGGTCCAATAAATAAGCCTTTTCATATTCGCTCAATGCTTCATCCCAACGGTTTACAGTCTCGTAACTTAGCCCCCGACGATAGTAGACAGCGACTAATTCTTGGGATAAATCGGCAAGTTTTTTTCGGGTTTGAGTAGAAGTTGGAACATACCCTAAGGCTTGCTGATAAAATTGTTCAGCTTCTTCCAGCTTTTCTTGGCGCCTTGCGTCATCGCCTTTTTGCAGAAACATCTTTTCCGCCTGCAGTTTAGCCGTTTCCAACTTAACGGCCACATCCTTATATTTAGGTTTAATCCTTAAGGCTTCGGTATAAGACTGAACAGCTAAATCCCAACGCCCCTCCGCGGCATAAAGATCCCCTTGTTGATAATGCCTCCCCGCTTTTGAGTTAACCACTGTTGAACGGATCGCAACAACTGCCCCGACGACCAGCGCTGCTGTAACTCCGACCTTAAGATAAGTTTTGCTAGCATCATCCCTTTCGCTACTAGCAGTTACCGGTAGAATATGCAAAATCATTAAAAAGACTATTATGATACAGATTGTTTTTCGAAAATTTCTCATCATCATTGTTGGTTTCCACCATAAACCAACATTACCCCCCTTTCCAGATATCAACGTTTGTCGCTTAACGTTAACGACTTAATCAATAACAAAAACTACGGCTGCCTTTTTTATAATCTCTTGACCAAGTTCCCGAAAAGTTTTTGCCGCTTCCGAATTTAATGTTAGGTCCGTTTTCTCGCCACCGGCAACTTGAACAGAACTAACCGCAGAAAGCAATAACGGATTCTTCCCCACCCGAGGAATTCTGCCAGCTAACTCTAAAGAGCGGGCATAAGCGACAACAGTGGTAAATCCAGGCCGATCCATCTCGACCATTGTCGAGTTATAAAGCAGATAGCCATTGGTATCAAAAATTTGAGGATAAAGCGCAGGTTTTAACTGTAAATTGCGCGCATCAATAATCACACCAGTATATTGTGGACTTTCCGAAGGTAAAGGGGAAATCTGAGATTCTGGATAGTCTTGCCTGATCTCAACTACGGGATGATGCAGTAAGGTGGAAAGACCAGCTTGTCCTCCTAATGGCAATTCCAGTATCACCTCAACCATACCATCAGCTTGTTGATTGACCCCAATGATACGAGCGCCCTGTACAAAACCGTCTACACTGGTTCTAATCTCGTCACTTTGCATCACATAGTTCCGCACATAACTTTGACTATCAACCCTTACCCCCTTTAGCACCTCAACCGCATTACGATAAGCATCGGCTTTAGCGGCGCCACGTGCCATCAATTTAGCTTGGGCGCCGTATGCGCCTTGGGGTGGAACACCATAACCTACTACGTGGATCAGACCAGTCTCCCAATCAATCTCTCCGTTACCAACCTGCTCACACATACTATGCTCTGCTCCCACCATCACAGATGATATCATCAGCAACAAGACAAGAGTTAACGAGAATAAATAAGTAATTGATTTACCCATTAAAGCTACCCCCTTTTTCCAGACCGAGGTTTTCCTATTATTTTCTTACTAGTTCAATCTTGTCCATGGAGACTCTTGTGATCTCCACAGAGAAATCTTGCCACTGGGCAATATACCCTGCTAATTGTGATGCCAACAGAGTAGTTTCCACCGTTAATGTTGCTTTCTTTGAAGCAAATTCCCGTAAATTAACTCGTGAAACAAGATGGATCTCTTGAAGATTTTTTTGCGCTAAAAGTAAGTCAGCATAAGAGATGTTTTCAATGTCAAGGGTAATAACATTTACCACTGCAAGTTTACTTGGTAAATCTTCTAACAACGATGCAACCAATTTTTTTGCAACTTTTAGTAAAGCTTTTTCTGAGGCCGTAATTTCAGTAAGATCTACCCCTGTGTCCTGTTCTTCGTGAACCGTAAGAATCTCACCCGTATTGGCTTTCACCACTTTTGTTTCCATCAATGCCCGGCAGGAGATTAACCCTTGATAACTGCCTAGAAGCACAGTAGAAGCTTGCCCCAGTACCAATAGATCCACCCCATATTCTGCGGCCAACCGTTGAAAAAGTTTTGGTTCTCTCCTAGTTGCTAACAGATAAGTTTCATTTATTTGCGCTCTACTGGTCTCGTTACAATTAAGCACCTTATAGCCGGCTTGTACTAAACCATTAATAATCTCGGTTTCTCCGCTTCGAACTGGTATCCTTTTTTTAGATAATGTGTTTTCAGAAACTAAAACCATAATCCGAGGATCTCCTGCTCGCCGGAGAATAAAACCCAACTCATCCAGATCCTTAAGAATTGACCCTTTCCTGACTGTTACCGTCAATAGAACTTTAACGATTTCCTGTTCTGTCCACGTCTTAATTTCTTCGTAGCCAGTAACATAACCAGCTGAGCGAAGACGGATTGAATCTTTGATTAACTGGTAATTTTCAACCTGCGTTTCGCTGTAGACTAAGGCGCCAACCGTCTGTTCCACGGCTTTGTTTAAACCATCTGAAATTGCTAATTCCTTTGCAACCGGTAGATTATCATTGATGATCAGGGCTTCCCCAATTACTTGAAGTTCAATTATATCTTCTACCGTTTCTTGACCGACAACCGGCAGGGCACAAAGGATTATCAAGCAGCAGATACTATAAAAGATCTTTTTCATTTCATCCCTCCCCCTGCGCTTTAAAATGGAATACTGAAGCCTACTTCAAGTCCAAACCCGGTAAAGTCAAGCCTCTGGATAGAAGGGGTTACAGTTTTTCCCTCATTATCTTTCCAAGGGGGAGTAAGCTTCGGACCGTATTGACCAAAAATCCTCAGGTTGATCCTTGGACCTTGCTCTCGATTAAAATACATCTTTCCACCGCCGCCTACCTTTAGATAGTATCCTAGGCAAGAAGCGGTCTGATTAGATAACTCCTGAAAAGCTAGAGCTAATCCGGTTTCTCCGGAAAGAGTGAAATAGAAAAATCCTTTACTAAGCGGACGTTCAAAACAGCCTTCAACTCCAAGATTAAACACCTTAACAGTGGGAACACCGACTACACCTAAATGTAGAAAACCAGAGTGTTTAAAAGGCAGTTCCCTTCCAAATTTTAAGTTTAAAGCTAAGGGATAGCGATGATTTACATTTACGCTTGTTTCCTTTTTTAATGCTTCGGTAGTATATTTATTACTGGCGCCAACTTCAAAGCTAAGTAGCTTTTTCTCAGGATGAGTTACCTCTTCCACCGTGTCTTCCAACAAAATGGGGAGTGAATTCCAGATTAATTTAGCTTTAGAAAGATTGTCACCGACAGCGATAACTTCCACCAGACCAATTTCCCTTTGAAAAGCAGTCCTGATCTTTAACTCTTCAAATTCTTCAAATTCAGTTCGCAACACCCGAAAACGTTGACCCTTTTTTATTCCTAAGTCTTTGCCGTTGAAAAAACAAATAATATCTCCGTCCACCTTTGTAATAGTTCCATTCAAGGCGAAAATTTCCTTTAATTTTACCATAAAATCTCCGGCAAAACAGTTCTCAAGGGCCAGGTGTAATGATTTTTCCCGATTTTCGCTGGAACCATACCCAGTACGAACAAGTAGATGCAAAACCCGACCTGTTTGGACCTGAATAATTTTTACTGTAATACCCGCTTCACCCCTATAACGCTGGACTTTACTATCCCAGTGGGAAGAGAGTTGTTCGATACTCCCAGTAAACAGCAGATTTGCGGCCAGCATCCGGCCAGTCTCGATCGTCTCTTCAACGGATTGACTAGCCAGAAAATTCTCCTCCCCTAAAACACGCGCCATCTCCTCTCGGGCGATAAGATCAAAATAACCCAAATCTAAAAGAATACTGAACAACTTGTTACCCGCTGATAAACGAAATTCGGTCGGAGTTTTTCCGCCAAAATCGAGAACGCCTACTTTTTCCCGGGCAAAACTCGGAGTAGCATAACAAAAAATATAAATCATTGCCAGTAGCAGAACGATCGATGATTTTTTCATTACCATTTACTCCCCCTTTAATAAAGGTATCGACAGCAAACCAGGTTTTTCTTAGACTAGTAGTTCATTTTTTAACAATTCATAACTATGCCGCCTGAGCAAAAAAGGTCTACGCCCGGCCCTTGTGTTTCTCTTTTTTTTGTTTAAGTTCAAAATTCTGTTTTTCAATAAACTCTTTTTGCCGTTTTGAAATTTTTACGTTCAGCTTTATTTTCTGCACACTGAAGTTTCATCGCGTTCTGTGCTTTTGTACCAATTTAATACTTTTTAATTCCCTACTTATCTTCTTCTGAAGCCTTTTGGGGTTAACATATTTTTCCTTACCATCACACTTCAATTACTTTTCTTCTCAACATTATGTTCATTTATTATAGAAATTAATTCTTTAAGTACATCAATCTGAGCAAACATCGAAATATTACTAACTACAGCAATACTATAATCTTTATCAGGGCAATAAAAAACAGCGGCTCCAAATCCAGGAATAGTCCCTGTATGTCCATAAATTTTATCTCCGCAAATTTCCAATACCCGTAATCCAAGTCCATATCCTACTTGTTCTCGAACATCAGGATCGTTAGCTTTTAAATACTGCTTCATTTCGTTTAATGTATCTTGAGATATAAAGTCAGATTTAAATAAATTATCAATCCATCTCCGTAAATCTTCAGAAGTAGATACTATTGCTCCAGCAGAAAAACCATAGGTAGCAAAAGAATTCTCTTTAGAAGTATATTCCTGAATGCCAAAAGAGATTATATCTCTATCATATCCGGTAATTAAATTTTCGGGAATTTTCTCGTATGGGACAAAAAATGTATTTTTTAATTCAAATGGCTCAAATATATGTTTTCTGTATATTTTTGCCAAAGATTCACCTGTAAGCTTTTCAATTATTAAACCTAACATCAAATAATTAGTATTAGAATATAGGTGGCTATCCCCTGGGGTAAAGTAAAATTGTTTATTATAGGTGCTTTTAAGAAGAGTATTAGGGTTCCATATTTTCTTGGAAAATAAAACAGTTTTAAGATTAAACCATAAATTTTCTGTATAATTATAAATTCCACTACTGTGATTTAATAACTGCCGAACATTAACTATATCAGATTTAGGAAATTCCGGAAACCATTTATTTATTTTATCATCTAAATTTATTTCTCCATTTTCATATAATTTCATAATAATAGCCGCAGTAAAGATTTTAGTTACACTACCAATTCGAAAACTGTGTTTTGTTGTTAACTTCTTCTCTTTTTCAAAATCAACTGAGCCACTTGCACTGAACCAATAATCATCATTTACTCTAACTGATGCTTGTATTCCAGGTACCTCTAACTCTTTAACTTTCTTGTCTAACCCTTGTTGCAATTTATTAGCTAATCTATTAGTTTGAAAGTCATCAGCATAGCTTCGTGTTTGGTAACTACATAAAATTATAAACATCATCATTATAATTAACATGAGTTTTAATCTTCTCATCAGATTACCTCCTCAGCCGCGATCACTTCATTCCAGTCATAGATTCCTACGGTTTTTTGGTTAGGTTCCATAATCAAGAAATATTTTTTATCCCAAACCCCATGCGTAAGATCACGAATTAACCTTATGCTACCTTCCATTTTGTAGTATTTTTTCTTCTCTTTTCTGGCCATAATTCGCGATTTTACAGCATTATCAGCTCTTTTTGTCTCCGGGATCTCAATATAGACCATCCTTTCTTCCGGAACAGCTAACTTTAAGCTTTCTATTAAGTATTTAGCATTATCTTCGCCATATAATCTGACATACTCGGTAAAGGTTTGATTAAACCAAGATGTAACTTCCGAAACTTCCCCATCTTTACTTCTTTCTAAATGACCAGAGGACCAAAACGGTTGGCTTGGGTTCTCACCAAAGTGTTCTTTAAAACGCAACCCTGATCCTAGTAATAGGCCACCGCAATCATGAACTCGTGGGATAATGATTTTAAGATTACGGGAATACAAGCCTACAGTGGCATTTCCACATAAACCGTAAGCTAAAACAAGAGCATCGTATTTTCTTTGACCCTTGTTTGCTTCATCAATTTTTTCCTGAATTATAGCTCTTAGCTTATCACTATTAGTATGAGAACCAATCTTGGTAAACTCCGGGTCTATAGTATGGGGAGAATTCGCAATACAATAACAAACTTCTCTGGTAAATACCTCGCAGGCTATTAGTTTTAAATGCATTTTCCCCTCACTCCCGCTCTTTAGTTATTATTTAAAGCTTACTAGATTGCAGGAAGATAGATGACAAATAATGTCCCTTTCCCCTGTTTAGAGGTAGCTTTGATCTCACCGCCATATTTCTTAATGATTGAGGAAGAAATCGCCAGCCCTAATCCAGTCCCTTCCTCCTTAGTAGTAAATCGAGGATCGAATATTTTTCTTAAATAATCCCGATTAATACCCATTCCAGTATCAGCAATTCTAATTTTTATATATTTTCCGGTAGGTAAAAACCAGCCGTTTTCCTCCTTTTTATTAGTAATATTTACTTTAATTTCTCCTCCTTCAGGCATTGCCTGCACCGCATTAACAATAATATTGCTAAACACTTGTTCAATCTGGGCTTTATTAGCTTCTATTGGCCATAATTCTTTTTCTTTTTTTAAAGAAAAACTAATTTTGGTTCCGCATAAAAGTAAATTGAGAGCATCATTTACGATCTGATCAACAAATACTACTTCTTTCGTCGGTCCTTTTTTCTTAGTTAAGGTTCTTAACTGCTCAGTTAATTCCTCTGCCCTTTCCAGTGCTTTTTCAGTTTTTATTAGTTTGGCATAGACTAGTGATTCACCGGGGAAGTCCCTCTTAAGATCGGTAATCTCCTCGACCAGTATTCCTAAGATATTATTAATTTCATTTGCTATCTTCTTTGATACAATAGTAAGTAACTCATTTTTATTTAGTTCTATGATCTCATTTTCTAGCCTTCGTTGGTCAGTAATATCCCTCGTCACAAAAACCCAATGCAGCTCTTCCTCAATAGTTCTATATAACTTGGTACTACCTTCTAACCAACACCATTCTCCGTTTTTATGTTTTATCCTGAATATTACTTCACTACTTTGCTTGTTATTTTTTGTCTTTAGTAAAGTAGTAACTAACTTAGGACGGTCCTCAAAGTATACGAGGTCAAAAAAACATTTTTCAATCAGCTCCTGAGCACAAAAACCTGTAATCCTAGTTACACTGGGGCTAATATATAATATATTTCCGTTTTCCCCAATTTCGTAGATCAGAGCTGAAATGTTTTCGCATATTATTCTATACCGTTCTTCAATCTCAGATAATCGTTCCTCTTCCTGTTTACCTTCTAACACTCTTCCCAACATTGAAGTAACAGTTAGTAGCATCTTTACTATACTAGTAGCCCAATATTGATTCTTATTAACCATAAAACTAATAAAAGCAGATAATCTATTTTCAACTATGATGGGAACGAGTAGCATCGAACTCATACGATCTGGTTTATACTCTTCAAATTGGAGCTTTGATTTTTCTATTGTTCCTAAAAGTAATTTTCCTACAGCCAAGGATGAATACCAGCCATTCCCTTTGTACAAGCTATTTTCCTCTATTAGATTAAAATCGTGACCAGAATGTTCGTTCTTCCATTCAAGGTATTTTGTTACTAAGGACTTACCCCGTTCTTTTCCACTCCACTTAAACATTTTAACCTGATCAACACCAGTAACCTTCCCCAAAATCGAAAGAACTTCCTTAAAAACTTGCTCGTATTCCAGATTGGTTAGTAAGACAGAGTAAATTTGATCAATGGCAACCAGTAAATCTTTTTCTATGTTGTGCTTTGGTAAGAAGACCCCCCCATAATCATTATGACTTAACTTTTCTTCATCATGGTCTTTTTTATGTTTTCTTACCCGCTTCCATAGCAACAAAAGGCAAAATCCAATGGAGACGATAACCATAACAAAGAGAATAGTTACTAAAACCCGGGGAATCTCGCCGGAGGCAGAAAAAAACCTTTCCCTTGACATTTTTTTTATGTTTAAAGTTAAATCCACTTCACCTAACTCCCTTAACTACCTTGTTTTTAAAACATTAATTTCATATAATATTTTAGAAAAGGATTTATACTTGATCTATACTTCATCAAAGGGAATTTTCCTTTATCCCTTTTATCCTGGGGGCCCATTATATCTAAGCTTTTTGCGTTTTATCCTTTTAAAAGGTCCCAATACAATATATAGTGTTTGACTGGTATTCGGCTATCAATATATTAAATCTTAAACAATCCAATTATGCAATTCTTAAATCAAAAAGCAGAAGGCCTTACTGGCAACCTTCTGCTAGAATCGAGCTTCAAACCTTGTTACGAAGCTAAAGATATAATTGCGTAACTTGTAAAAAAATTTATCAGAGCAGTATCTTCTGCCTCTTCACGGCGGGATCAAGTAATAACAATATGATTCTCTTTTTGCAGACCAAATTTTTCAATAGCTTGTTCACGCATTTTGTATTTTAGTATTTTTCCGGCGGCATTCATTGGAAATTCAGAAACAAAATCAACATAGCGCGGGGCTTTATGCTTCGCCATATGGGAACGGACGTATTCTTTAAGCTCGTCAACGGTCATTATCATCCCTTCTTTAAGGATAACACAGGCCATAATCTCCTCGCCATATTGTGAATTGGGCACGCCAATTACTTGTACATCCTTTACTTTAGGATGAGTATAGATAAAATCTTCAATTTCCTTGGGATAGATATTCTCGCCACCGCGAATAATCATATCCTTGATCCGTCCGGTAATTCTGTAGTAACCATTAGCATCACGCCTAGCAAGATCCCCTGTGTGTAACCAGCCGTTTTCATCAATAGTGGTCGCTGTCGCCTCGGGCATCTTATAGTAACCTTTCATGATGTTATAGCCGCGGGCCACAAATTCACCATCCACGCCATCGGGCAAATCCTCACCAGTTTTGGGATCAACAATTTTACATTCCACGCCGGGTAGCGCACGACCAACGGTATTAACGCGTATTTCGAGCGCATCATCAACCCGGCTCTGGGTGCAACCGGGTGAAGATTCGGTCTGGCCAAACACAATTGTAATCTGGGTCATCTTCATCTTATCTACTACGTCCTGCATCACCTTAACAGGGCAAGGACTACCCGCCATAATACCGGTTCTCATCTGAGAAAAGTCGGTCTTGGAAAAATCCTCATGCTCCAGCATAGCAATGAACATGGTGGGAACCCCGTTGAAACAAGTTATCTTCTCCTGGTTAATACAGGCTAGCGACTGTTTAGGAGAGAAATAGGGCAGCGGAGACATGGTAGCGCCATGTGTCATCGCGGCTGTCATGGAAAGCACCATTCCAAAGCAATGGAACATTGGTACTTGGATCATCATACGGTCGGCAGTGGAAAGGTCCATACAATCGCCGATGCATTTGCCATTGTTAACCACATTATAATGAGTAAGCATAACGCCTTTCGGAAAACCAGTAGTCCCCGAGGTGTACTGCATGTTACAAACATCTTGTTTACCAACGGAAAACGCACGACGGTAAACCTCTTCAACAGGTACCCTCTCAGCCATGGCAACGGCTTCATTCCAGGTCAGGCAATTATTTAACTTCGAGTCAATGGTAATGATATTACGGAGGAAAGGCAGACGTTTCGTATGCAGTGGCTTTCCCGCTTCGGCGGTTTCCAGCTCCGGGCAAAGTTTCTTCATAATAGCAATATAGTTGGAATCCTTATATCCGTCGATCATCACCAACGTATGAGTATCCGACTGGCGGAGTATATACTCTGCCTCATGAATCTTGTAGGCTGTGTTCACCGTAACAAGAACCGCGCCGATCTTGGTGGTCGCCCAAAAGGTAATGAACCACTGAGGGACATTAGTGGCCCAGATGGCTACATGATCGCCTGGCTTAACGCCTAAGGCAATCAAGGAACGGGCAAAGGTATCAACATCGTCCCTAAACTCAGCGTAGGTCCTAGTATAATCTATAGTAGTATAGCGAAAGGCATACTGATCGGGAAATTCTTCAACTATCCGGTCCAGCACCTGAGGAAAGGTCAGATCAATCAATACATCCTTCTCCCAGACATATTGCCCGGTCTTGTTGTTATTATCGAACAAGCGGCCCTTTACTGTATGCTTGCCAAGGTAAATGCTCATAAAATTAATGAAGTGCGGAAAAACAACACCTGCATCATTCAAATCGGGAGCCCAGCGTTTGACCCATTCAAGCGAAATATAGCCGCTATAATTGATCGAACGTAAAGCAAGTATCATATCGTCAATTGGTAAATCGCCCTCACCCATCAGGCGATACTTAACAATACCACTCTCTATAACGGAATCCTTAATATGGACATATTTAATATAGGCGCCCAGATTTTGCACTGTCTTTCCGGGTGTCTCGCCGGCAAATCTATAAGGATGGTGCATATCCCAGAGAGCGGCCACCGCGTCACTCCCCACCCGGTCGAGCAGCCTCCGCAAGCGGTCTGTGTCGGAATAGACCCCGTTCGTCTCCACCAGCAAGGTCACGCCCTTCTCTTCGGCCACCGGGGCTAATCGTTGCAACGCATTAAGCACTACTTCATCATCAACTTCCCTCACCGGGTGTGGTTCCAAGTCGGCAAGCAGACGGATATAGGGGGTACCAAGCTTAGCCGCTAACGTAATATACTGTACAACCTCTTGATAGTTTTCCTCCGCCTTGTCGGCAAACTTCAGACAACAGCCGGAAGAAAGGCAAGGGATCTCGATATGAAGCTCAGAGAGTTTCTTTATGGTTTGTGGTAACTGACTTTCGGTGAAAGGCTGAGCTTTAATCGCAAA
>DHOO01000115.1:3988-5380 GCA_002409975.1 Firmicutes bacterium UBA5388 | reverse complement strand
AAAACTCCAGCTATAGGTCGTGGTCGTGCCCTTAAAGGCGCACAGTTGCTTTGCCTCCGCTAAACGGTTCGCCCAGTCGCTCTTCTCTATCACCTGCCCGCCCTCTTCATCGGTGACGGTGACGGTGTTGATCGGATCATCATAGCTTAATACTACTTTCTGGACAGGTTCTCCGTCTTGAACAGGGAAAAGTACTTCCGTTACTCTGTTTAAACCGTCATAGGTATACCGGGTGACTCTGCCCAGGGGATCGGTAACCTGATCGATTCTCCCGAGGAGATCGTAATGGTAGTGTGTGGAGATTTGTTTGTCCGGATATTGATTGGTCTCCTTCTCTATTTTAGTGAGACGTCCTAAACCGTCAATGTCGGCTACTGTCATAACGGTAGGTAAGGTTTCCCCAGGAGTCGTAATCATGATCAACCGTATAAATCAGTTTTCCTCCACGGAAATAGCTTTCATTCCCTACTGTTCGCAGCGCTAAATATTTTTCCGGGTAATTCTTCCTGAGATATTAACACGTTCACTTGAAGAGAGGAAGCCTGCTTCCGGTAATACTTCGGTAAGTATCGGGGGAATAGAGTCTCGGGTTATAGTCACTTTTTTTCCGCGGTCGCTCCTCGTTAATCGACAGCTTGGACTGTCATTTGGTTTTCACCCTCGCGAAGCGGAACTTCTAAATGGTAGTAACCTGCGTTTACCTGAGCTTCTTTGTTATTAACCATCACTTTTAGGTGACCGACGCCGGCGACGACCCCGGCCACGGTGATTCTCCGGTCAGCGGTATAGGCACGGCGGGGCTGTCCCGCTTCCCCGTCTTTCTTCAGGAGGGTGAGGTCTGCCTGCCTTCCGCTTAAAGCCCAGTTCAGGCAGCCTGTCCTTCTATGTAGTGTGTTAACTTCCTTTTTGGCACCGCCATTGAGGCCCGCCGCAAAAACCTAAGATTTCTATTAATAGTTTTTCCGTTCGCAATAATGATCTAGATGTTTATAAAAATCCATTAAAAACTTTTTACATATTCTTTTTTTAATTAGATATATAGAACCTCCAATAATTAGTATCCCGGGTAGGACAAACCATCCATTACGAGTTAAAGTATGCATAAATCCCCTAAACCCTTCTCCAATTAAATTTAGTAATAAGGCTAATGACATTATTAAAATCGTAAACCTCATTATAAAAGACATTTTATATCTAGCTTTGATTGTTAAATTATGGGATTCTATTATTTCTACTCTAACTATTGGATAGGGATAAAAAGGTATTGGTCTTTCTGTAAAAACATTAAGAGACATTTTGAAAATTGGAATGATCGTAATACATTTATTTGTCTTGCTTATATAAAACGTAAAATATGGATCTTTAAATTCTCCTATCTTCCTTTCCAACTCC
>DHOO01000115.1:541-3845 GCA_002409975.1 Firmicutes bacterium UBA5388 | reverse complement strand
TCTCCTATCTTCCTTTCCAACTCCATAATAAATTCACCTTTTGTACATCCAAAATAAAAAGTATCCATTATATTGCCTCACTACCCTTTGTTCTCATCTCCTTGGAATCATTACATCATCAGGTATAGATGAATAATTATTTTCATTTAACCAATTTGAGTAATCCTTAATTATATCACCAACCCTTTTTACCCCATCACTTACAGGTATTACTTTCGTGTATCCCCAACTAATACTCCCCCCAAACCCAACGCTTGAAAGATTAGGGCTTAAATTTCCTTTATCATCCATTGTTACATTTAAAATAAATGATGCAGAAGCTTCCATACCCGTCGGTCCATTTAAATCATATATTGTCCCAATATTATCATAAGTTGCAGAAAATCCTGGCGATAAAAATTCATTTAATCCCTTTGCTATATCTAAAGAAACTTCAACTCCTGTTCCAGCACGGACTGTAAACATTATTCCATAATTTCCTTGATCATCCTTAACAAAACCAACGTTTGCTTCTCCGCCAACAAAAACATAACCTCCAAAACCATAGGAGACACTATTTATATTCCCCCCTAGGTTTGATCTTCGGATATAGTCGGTCCATCTTTAGGCAACTCTGGCACAGGATCAGGCAGTATACCAGGATTTAAATCTTCTTCCAACTCATCTTTAGCCTTCGAGGGATCTGCAGATTTTATTTTTCCGTAAGACGACTTGGATGGCCCTCCCGAACTAGCTCGTTCTTCCCTATTTTTTCTTCTTTCGTCTTTCTCCTCGTCCGTGCTTTTTCTCCATCCATTTCCTCTTAGCGCATAACCCAGTTCGTCCCAAAAGCACACCATAGTTTTCAAAGACAGACCTGCTCAATAAGGGGGTTTTAATTTCCCTTTTTGTAACAATCCAAATTTTTTTGCGCTTGACGGTATGTAAAAATCGCCGCTAAAGCTCTTTCTAAAGACTTTCTGCCAGTGACAGAAAATACCTTCTCGTTAGCTAAAGCAAGTAAAATTAAACTCTAATTATAAGTATTTCTAAAGGATCACTTGTGCAAGAAAAAACCCCGGTTAACAAAAGATAATGGTCCATTGTTTTCCGGAGTTGAAGCATTTTATTAATTAACCTATCATTCAAAGCTAATTTCTGAAATACAAGTGTCGTTATATTTTGTACCTTTATAAACGTCAAGTATAGTAATTCTTACCCTCTCAGCTCTTATAGGGTTCGGAAATTTAATGATATGTGGTTCCATCTTCATATCCCTAAATTCTATCTCAATAGGGAATTTTTTTCCATCAAAAGATATCTCTATTTTCTTCACTCTATTATTTGCCTTATACAACGCTTCGCTTCTTGCATATCCATTTGTTAACTTTATCGTTTTAATCTCCCGACCTGGATCAAATATGAATTCAACCCATTCTCCTATCCCTTCATCTTCTTTCCCTTCCACCCAAGCGGTCTGGGGATTATCATCAATTAATCCCCGAACACTATACAGCTTGCCATCAAATAAGGTCGAAGAGGCTTTTACAGCAATGACATCCGTTAACTCAATTCTATTATATTTTATATCTGTGAGAGTATAATCATCCTTAAAGCGAACTCACCAAGCCTATTGGCTGCCAAAAGCTGTTCTATGTGAGTAGAATTAGTTTGATTTAAAGCCTTTTTGTATAATTCACGCGCCTCAGTAGCTTTTCCCTCTAATTCTAACATGAACCCCGCGTAGGCGCAGACAATATCCATATACTCTTCAGGCGTTGACGAAAGCAGCTCATCTAGAGTGCTTTCTCCAGCGTAATACCCAGTTAGGAATGATACCCAATCATTATTCTTATCATAGGAGGCCATCTCTGTAAAGTATTGTTTCTTCTGTTCCAAAGAGGTTTTGTCAAAAATTTTAGCTAATATCCATCTGAGAGATTTGACGTTTTCAGGGTATTCCCCCAACCTCCCATCATAATGTAAAAATGGAACACACTCCCAATAAAATAGTTCTCTGCCTTCGAGAATAGAAATCCTTTTAAAAATTTCAAAGCAGTAACGTGCATACGAATTAAAATAACCATCAACACTATCAGCGTACCATAAACTGGCATTTGTAAACTGCTTAAGCATACGATAAGAATCAGCAACCAGATTCCTAGCAATCTCAATTGTTGACTCTGAGAGGTTCGATTTAGGTCTATTCCATTCGTATGCTTCTACTGCTGGACTTAATTCAGTAATTATTCTCTCATATTCTCCTTCTTTGAATAACTTTTCATATTTTTCCATTTCATCATGGGTAAAGGCAAAAGTGTTAAGCATAACATTTACACTTAAAGAAAATAATAGAATAATAGAACTAACTTTTTTCTTTATTCCCATAACTCTCCCCCTCTATAACCTAGTCATATAATAATCGCCTAGAAAATCACCTTGTTTTGCAGTCGTGCCACCGATAGCATTATAAAAACTGTTCCAACCAACGCCTCGAGTAGTGTTATACTTGCTACCATCATCAAAAGGCCTAATAGTTTGACAACCATGTGAACCTAGATTAGTATCTGAGTAAGCGCTATGAAGATGAATACGATTAGCTAATGCTTGTCCAGCATAATCTGATTCTTCATTGGGATTGTCACCCTTCGTTGGAACTGCTTCGTTATTATTTAGAATAACCGCATCATATGTTGCTTTTTCCCCATAGTGTACCCCTTTTGTCATTTTTAACGGTTTACCTATCTCAGTTTCGGCTATTGTCGCATATTTACTTGGGTCACTAGGTAATGTGCTTCCTTGCCAAGCGCCAACCGCTCCTTCCCTGCTAACCACAATCATTATGGCTCTGGAATACGTAGCTTCTGAAACAAATCCTTCAACAGCAATTACATTTCTCTGCCCAGAAACGCCACTTACATAATCTATTTTCTCTTCCTTTATAGCTGAACCATCAGCCGACTCTATCTTATAAGACTGTTCAGTTGTATTACCAACTGTACGAGTAGTTATAGTAATATTAGACATCCCTGGTACTTTTGGTTCTGAAGATGAGCTTTTTGATTCATTTCTCGAACCTCCGGATTCAGGCAAACTTGGGTCGTTTTTTTCTGGCTCACCATCACTCTCTTTCGGATATTTGGGATCCAATTCCCACTCGAATCCTTCATCCACTATTCTCATTCCAGATGGGTCAATATACTTTAACGGATTGTTTCGACAGTAAACATACAAATTCGGATTATTCGGATCCGCCGCCGAATCCTCGCTTATGAACCGTCCCAACTCACTATCATACCAGCGAGCGTTAACTAGATGGCACTAG
>DHOO01000115.1:0-250 GCA_002409975.1 Firmicutes bacterium UBA5388 | reverse complement strand
GATTTTCTACCCGTGGCATAAAATCTCTTCTATCGCAGAAAACCTTCACTTTCCTATTCCAACCGCCTTACCCGAATTTGGATGGGAAAATGCGCGGCCAGGGAAAGTCAAGACCGAGCGAATCGAGCTCTGTTCAGCCTTGACTTTTTCGCAGTCCGCGAATTACCATCATTCCACCATTAGGAACGGGCGGAGGCTTTCTTTCATCTTTCGGGGAATGGCCCCTTGTGGGGGAAATGGATGGGTGAAT
>DHOO01000138.1 GCA_002409975.1 Firmicutes bacterium UBA5388 | reverse complement strand
CGATGTAATCAATCCCCAGCAAGTCCAGTTTTTTAGCAATTCTTATTTTATCTTCTACCGAAAAAATAACCCCCTCTCCCTGCGACCCATCGCGGAGAGTAGTGTCATAAAAATAAACTCTTGACATGAAGTGAAAGCCCCCTTCCACAGAGTATTTCTCCTATTTTAACTAAAGGCTAAGCTACTGTCAAGGAAGATTTAGCGTCAAAAAGCTATTGTCACCTTACTTCGTAGTTGCTCATAACATGTAATTGTTTCGTCCTCAAACTTTAACAATAAGAAGGAAGAAACTAATTAGTAGTAAGGAGCTGGGGGAAAATGTCTCGCTTGGCGTTCTTCTGGGCAGATGAGTTACCATTTGGTAAACGGATCTTAACGCTCGGTAGCAAAGGTCAAGACGTTCAGTATTTACAAGCTCTTCTCTCTAAACTAGGAATTTACGATGGAGAACAATTAGGATGTTACGATCTTTTAACTATTGAGGCAGTAAAAGCTTTTCAAAAATCCTATCAGCTTCCGGTCGATGGGGTTACCGGTCCAGATACGAGCAAGATGTTGGCAGAGTCTAACATCCATAATCGGTTAGTTTATGAACCTAGAACCGGAGAAACTTTATCGACAATCGCCGCAAAATACGGCGTAGGTATACAAGCCATTAAGGGTCCGGAATCTAGGAAGAGACTACGGAAAGTGGATTTTGAACGAAAAGCTCTAATTGAAAAGAGAGACATAATTTTAGGAGTTTCTCAAGAGGGGGAGACAAACAGTATTAACTCCTATTTCCCAGCTTCTTTGGGGCAGGATCTCCTTCATGTTAAGTTGGAAGAGTTAGAGGTTTTAACAAAAAAAGAAAGGCGATTCCCATCGTGTCGCTCCTTAGTATTAGATATGACGGGGAAAACCACTCCGAGGCTGCTTAAAAAGGTTTTACAATGGTTGCGATGCGAAAATGAGGTTGAGATTATATGGTGGACACACGAGAAAAACTTACTTTTTCCGCGAGCTAATGAAGCAGATTGTTTAATTATCTCCCCACAAATTTGGAAGACGATGACAGACTGGAGCAGGGAAATAAGGAAAATATTACTTAATTATCCCTGTACCCGACTACTACTCCACTTTGATCTTAGGGGAAGAGAGAATAACCAAGAGGGAGAAGAACGATTTCTCTCTGCGAGAGAGAGTAAGGTTGTACATCTTAATAAGATAGGTAATCCTCGAAGACTCGGGGAGACTGGATGGCTTCATTACCGGTATAAAACTAAAGAAAAAGAAAGAGAAGTTTTGCTCCCGGATCGCCGAACGATTAGAGGTATTCTTAATAGAGTTGATGGCTTTAATCTACGAGGGGTTCTTTTTACTGGAATTCAAGATTGGGTTGAAACTTTGCAGGAAGAAAGCAACAGATATTTCTTGGCCAACCCCCGAAAAATGGTTATTAACAAACAAGGTTTAGCATAACTATTAAATTAGAAGATCGTAAACAGATGGCCTTATATAGGAGGGTAAGGCCTAATAGGCGTGTTGAACGCTAGTAATTAACAAGGAGGGAGAAAATTTTGGTAACATGCCTTTATGATCAGCTGACCATGGAAAAAATCTTGTTTGAAAGTAGCAAATATCTTAAGGTAGAGGGAGAGCTTTTTATCCCAGAAGAAGATCCGGATATGGAGCAGATCCTCTTCTACCAAGGATATCTCTCGGAAGTAAAAGGAGAGATTGTTGGTAACAAATTGTTTTTAAGCGGGATAGTTGAGGCGCATCTGCTTTATCGGGGAAAAGAAGTTTTAGATCGGGCCCCCGAACATGGTTTGATCCGAAAAGGAGCGGATGGAGCTGCTTTTAAAGGAGAAATTGAGCTTCCTGGGTTTGTGGCGGATTGGGATTGGCAGACACGTTTAACAAAAATCTGTTTACAACCGGAAACGGCGCGAACAATAAAGTATCAATTAGAGTTAGAGGTTAAACTACGAGCTCGAAAAAATTATCAAGTTGATTTTGTGAAAGGGATTGAATCTGAGGCGAAGCTCAATACTCTAGTGGAACAAATGGTTAGCGAAGAACCAGTGCTTTTAACGTATACTAATCGAGAGATTAGTAACCAATTCTCAATTTCCTATCCTAAACCACCAGTAGCTAGAATTCTCAGTTATCAGGTGATACCGGTAAATTCAACGGCTACCTTGGTAAAAGATCGAGTGAACATTGAAGGTAAACTTGAGGTCTATTTAGTATATCTGGTCTTAACTGAAGAAGGGCAGGAAGGTGGGGTTGAAGTCCAGAAATGGATAGAAGATAATGGTGGGTCGATACCTTTTCAAATAACCGTGGATGTTCCGCATACTTCTAATGGACTCTCAATAAACCACGAAATTTGGATCGAGGGAGTTCAGATCTACTCCTCGCATCCAGAAAACTGTCGTTTACAGGCTACAATTGGCGCGAAAGTAGAACTATTTAGAGCAAAGCCAGTAAAGGCGGTTGTCGAGGTAAGTCCAGGTAAGGATGAGATTGTAGATGTACTGCGTGAAATCAGTGAACTGATAGAAGTAGTTGAAGAGAGCGAGAGAGTTATTGCTGTGGAAAAAACGCTTTCTCTTCCATCTGAAATGAAAAATATCAGACGGGTCTTATTGGCTTCAATTACTGAACCTAAATTAAATTGCCAACTAGAAGATGGTCAAATATTTATTGCAGGTGAGACTCAGTTTGCTTTAGTTTATCAGGTAGATACAGATGAAGAGGCGCCACTACTGGCAACTGCTTTTTGGGGTCAAGGAGAAATAGAACCGATTACTTTCGGAGATTATCTGGAAATGCCTGGAGTAGAAGAGGGAATGAAAGCAAGGGTCTATCTAAACACCAATCACCTAAAAGTAGAGCAAATTGATGAAAGAACGATTAAATTATTTCTGGACCTTAAGACGAGAATAAAAATTACCCAGACTAAGACGCTTGCCTTGGTAACGGATAGCGCCTTAATTAGCCCTCTCGATGGACCTAAACCAAGTATGTTATTTTATCTGGTGCAGCCAGGAGATACTTTATGGAAAATTGCCAGGCGGTACAACACCACAATGGAATCAATAACTCAAGAAAACCAGTTAACAGCAGAAAGTGTTGTCGTTGGGAAAAAGTTACTGATTCCTAAAAAGCCATGGTCACCAAATAATCTAATTTAAAATAGCGCCGAAGGCCGCTTTTTTCTTAACAAAAATTATTGGTAATGAATAGTTGAAATATTAGAATAAAAAAATCAATAAATCGAAATACCGTTTCATAAAATGAAACGGTATTTCGAAGACGACGTTGGTAGGATTTTAGAATTATTTACAGATTTTTATCGTATAGATCTCTTTAACTCTTAGATTCACTTTATTATTGATTCTATGGTAAAACAAAGGAATTCAAATCCTCCGCTGGACTTAGGGGTTATAAATACGCTCTCTTAATAAATAGGAGGGAAAAAACCAGGCTCGATACCATTTAGCCTGGTTTTTTGGCGTTTCCTTCTTTGCTAGATAACGCAGCAAACCAGTCTTAAAAAGCTCCATTTTTTGCTATTAAACAAATGGGTTTGATGGGCGTTAGTTCTTGACAACTAAGAACATTTGCCTTATATTATAAAAATGTAGGTTGTTAAACAATAAGAATTAAAAATACATTTAAAGATACTTACGAAGCTAAGCTTTTTACTATTTTTTCGGAGGTGAAGACAATGCCGACCTATGATTATTGCTGTTCCAAATGTGGGCAATTTGAGTATTTTCAAAAGATTACCGAAGCGCCTCTCACCATCTGTCCACAATGTGGGGGAGAGGTCCGGCGCCAGATCAGCCGAAACGTTGGGATAATTTTCAAAGGATCTGGTTTTTATATCACCGATCACAGAAAGCCCGATTATGAAAAAAGAAAGCAAGAAGAATCCAGTAAAAAAGGGAACATCGGAACAACCTCAAGTGAACAAAAAGTTTCTTAAACTTTGGGAAAGGTCGCTGTCTTAAGGTGACCTTTCTTTTAATGAAAATCACTTTTAAGTATTTTTGAGGGGGGAAAGCAGATGACTCTAGAAAAAAAGGATAAACGTAATATCATATTAATTTTTAAAGATGCGTTTATTGATCTTTATAACCATATCGGCTATTCAATGCTTATTAGCGCGCTTTGGTTTTTTAGCTTCATCCCATTTGGCGTATTTCTTTACAATTCTGTCCATGTATACTTAGAAAACAGAGACAACCCGTTAAATCTGCTCTTTTTCTTACTGGTATTCTCCATACCATATGCCGCCTTTATTTTAGGACCTGTACAATCTGGGCTTTTATATCAAATGAATCAAGTAATCGAAAACGATGCTGAACTTAAAGGGTTATGGATCGGGTTTCGTAAGTTTTATCGGCGGTCAGCGGCTGTTTATGGGCTTTATATCGGAGCGCTTATTTTCACTCTAGTTGATGTTATTATCTGTTTTTTTGTATTAGATAATATTTTAATTAAGTTTATTGGATTTATCCTCTTGTATCTGTTCATCTTTCTACTGTTGGCCAGTATTTACCTACCCAATTTTATAGTGTTTCAAGAGAATACTTGGAAAAGGGTTTATAAAAAAACCTTTTTACTAACCCTGGATAATACTTTACACACAATAGGAGTACAGTTGATCTTATTCGTAATTGGGCTCGGATTTACTGTGATTACACCCTTAGTGATCTTTTTTTATGGTAGTCTCTTGCAGGTTGTGGGCATCAGACTATTCCAGGGGTTGATGGCTAAATATCCAGATCTTCCCGCTACACAAGGTGAGGTTCAAGATGTGGAATAGAATATTGATAATTTACTAAAATAGGCTTGTAGAGGACGAAATTTAGGTAAGCTTATAAAGCACAACCAAATCTAGGGGGAGAAGAATGGCTAAATTTATATTTATTACCGGAGGTGTAGTTTCCTCCTTGGGTAAAGGGATTACTGCAGCATCTATTGGACGACTTTTGAAAAGCAGAGGAGTTACAGTCACTATTCTAAAACTGGATCCATATATAAATATTGATCCTGGTACAATGAGCCCCTATCAGCATGGCGAAGTTTTTGTGACTGACGACGGAGCTGAGACCGATTTGGACTTGGGACACTATGAGCGCTTTATTGATGAGAATTTAACGAAAAACAATAATGTTACTACTGGGAAAATTTATTGGTCAGTGATTTCTAAAGAACGACGTGGGGATTTCTTAGGAGGAACAGTTCAAGTCATTCCCCATATTACTAATGAGATTAAGGAGCGAATAAACCGGGTTGCGGATGAAACTCAAGCTGATGTAGTAATTGTGGAAATTGGAGGAACTGTGGGCGATATCGAGAGTCTCCCTTTCCTCGAAGCGATTAGACAATTTAAAACTGATGTTGGTCGGGATGACGTTATGTATATCCATGTGACCTTGGTTCCCTATATCGCTGCTTCTTCCGAGTTGAAAACTAAACCAACCCAACATAGCGTCAAAGAGCTTCGAAGTATTGGTATCCAACCTGATGTTATTGTCTGTCGTTCAGAGAAACCAATTTCAGAGGAGCTTAAGGCAAAGATAGCGCTCTTCTGTGATATTAAAATCAATGCTGTGATCTCAAATCAAGATGTAGATACCATTTATGAAGTCCCTCTTTATTTTGAGAAAGCGGGATTGGATGATATTATTATTAAACGTCTCTGCCTTACCTGTGGAGACCGTGATCTGGTTACCTGGAGAGAATTTGTAGAGAAAATGAAAAAGCCCCAGTCCAAGGTGGATATTGCGATTGTTGGTAAGTATGTGGCCCTTCCCGATGCCTATCTCAGTGTAGTTGAAGCTTTAAACCATGCAGGTGTGCCCCATCGTACCGCGGTCCAGATTCACTGGGTGGATGCGGAAAAGGTAGAAGTGGAAGGGGCTAAGCAACTACTTTCTGCCATGGATGGGATTCTCGTGCCGGGTGGTTTTGGGAGCAGAGGAATAGAGGGCAAACTGGCAGCCGTTAAATACGCTCGGGAGAAGAAGGTACCCTATTTGGGGATCTGTCTAGGGATGCAGTGCGCTATTATTGAATTTGCCAGGAATATTTGTGGGTTGACTAATGCTAATTCTACGGAATTTGCTGACAATACACCCTTTCCAGTAATCGATCTTTTACCAGACCAGAAAGGCGTTGAAAAACTGGGAGGAACCATGAGATTAGGGCTGCAATCTATTCGTGTGCTTACTGGGAGTAAAGCATATGCAGCTTATAATCAGGAATTGATTCAAGAGCGACATCGTCATCGCTACGAGGTGAACAATAAGTTTATAGACAGGTTAAAAGAAAAAGGGATGGTCATCAGTGGGGTATTGGTTGATAAGAACTTGGTGGAGATTATTGAGCTTCCGGATCATCCTTGGTTTGTTGCCACTCAATTTCATCCTGAATTAAAATCAAGGCCTCATAAACCGCAGCCGTTTTTCCGGGAATTTGTGGGGGCAGTGCTAAAATACAAAAACGGAAAGAAGCAGTCTTGATAATTGATAGTATTTTGTAAAATCCGGAAAATCCGGATTTTATATTTTTTCAGTTGCCTACTTTACCAAACTGAGGGAATTGCATAATTACCTTTGATATCCATTCAGCCACAATATATAGTTGTTTATCTTTTATTAGGCTATCAATATATTAGTCTGAATTCGCGGCATCTATAGATACCAGGGGAAATCGTGAAAGCTTGCGGTAGCGTTTCCCCTGGTATAGATCGAATAGCCACGAAATCAGATATGTGGTTGAATCTTAAATAATTGATTACACAATTCCTTAAAGTGGCTAACCAAGGAA
>DHOO01000113.1:19119-19870 GCA_002409975.1 Firmicutes bacterium UBA5388 | reverse complement strand
TAATGACCTTATCAATTTGATTTACTAAGTTTTTCCCCTTTAACCCATGAAAATACCCAAATATTTTTAAATTTTCTTTGACATCTAACCATAAATCCACTGCATTTCCTTGAAGAATAACTACCATATATTCCCTTATTTCCTTAGCCTGAGTCAGAATATTATAGTTTTTAACTGTTACTTCACCGGATGTTGGAAGAATGATGGTAGATAATATTTTTACTGAAGTACTTTTTCCGGCCCCATTGGGACCTAGTAAACCAACTATTTCTCCTTCTCCGACATCAAAAGTAAGACCATCTAAAGCTTTGATCGTCTTGTTCTTAGCATAGAATTCTTTTCTCACATCAGTAAAGCGGATCAATCCGATTCCTCCTTTGTGTATTCTTGGCCATTTATTTTGTTCAAAAGAATAAATAGCCCATTTTTTTCTTGTAGTAAAACTCTTTCCTCACGATAATAACATGTTTCAAAAAAAGAACCAGTGAATATATAGCCAGAGGATAGATCCTTTCTCATAAACATATGGAAAGCAAATTTATCGACCGATATAACACCCTTATTTCAATATTAAATGATAATAATAATATGTACAATTTTTTAATAAGTGTCAAGTACTATTTGCCAACTTTCTCTTCCATAACCATTTGTTACCTCCTAAACTACCATTAATTCCATTTTTGTAAACGAGAATACTAGAGATTTCCCAAACACAACTAAACTCCACGATCTTGTTTATGTTTTTATGAAA
>DHOO01000113.1:18651-19009 GCA_002409975.1 Firmicutes bacterium UBA5388 | reverse complement strand
ATGAAAGCCGAACATAGGAAAATACTTCTATATCGTTTACAACGGAACTTATCCTTAAGCTAATTTTCTATCTTCTCAATAATTCTACTTAATTACGTAAATAATTTATCTCTTTCATTCTGTTAACTATAGATTATAAAGAAAAAAGAAGCTGTTAACAAGCTTAAGTCGCTCCAGCTTCCTTTTCTAAAGAACATTCAATTGTTTATTGAGTAAACCGGATACTCTGATAATCAGCAAAAACCAGTAAATCTTAATAATGTCTCTACTACATTTAAGATTTAACCCTGAAACAACACTCGAGGCCAATTTTACCGGCTACCGTCCGCAGAATTCCCTTCGCCCAGCTTTCACAAGA
>DHOO01000113.1:0-18487 GCA_002409975.1 Firmicutes bacterium UBA5388 | reverse complement strand
AAGCGACGAGCTACGAGAGCATTCTCTGCGCGCTCCAGAGTACGGCAAAAATTAATGTTAATAATAAACTCCAAGTATCTTGAGATACCCACTTCAGTTCATATAAAGAGCCACGCTGTCGCCCGGGAATATATCCTCTGGCTTCCATCGCTTGGGCGACTTCCATTGAACGCCGAAAAGAAGTAATAAATAAAGGAACTACCATGGCCAGCAGGCCGGTAATTTTCTTCCACCATTTACCTTCAAAGGTAACCCCTCTTGCTCTTTGTGCTATCGTGATCTCGGTCGCTTCTTGCTGCAATAAAGGGAAGAAACTAAGAGACAAGCCTAAGATCATAGCCACATCCGCCACCGGAAGCCAGCGACTGAAGGGCTTGAAGATTAATTCCAATCCTCTGATAATCGTCAGCGGCTCGCTGGTCCCTAATAACCATGAACTTGCTAATAATAAATTAAGCAAGCGGCTCAGATAGAGAAAGGAATCATTTACCGACACAAATATTAAGTTTGCTAAGAAAGTCAAAAGCAGGAGCCAACGGAAAGACGATATGGTTTTCCATGCCCGAGAGGAAGGAAGGCGGGCTGAATAAAAGAGAAAGGCATGTACTAAGAGAAAAAAGAGCTGCCCTGACAAACGATTTTCTGTCACCGTAAGGGTAGCGCTGGTTACCATCACCAGCAATTTAAGACGGGGATCCCTGCGATGCCAGAAAGAGTTTGTTGGGTAGAAAGTTCCATAATTCAAGGCCCCTCTACCCCCTCTCTTTCTTTTCTTAGGAATTGACGCAGTTCTTTCAGGGCTTCAGTTTCCATATTTTGTTCGGGATTTACCTGAGCCCCTTCTGCTTTTAACTGTAAAAGGACAGATAATAAGAGCGGTAACTCTAAACCCAACTCCGCAAAAGGTTGAAATCTTGCCGCCAACAATCCCCAGGTCGTATCCGCCCTGAGAACTCCTTGTTCCAGAAGTAATACTCTGTTGGTAATAGCATAAAGAAAGTTGGGTTCGTGAGAGGCGATTAGAAGGCCCATTTTTGTTTCTGACCTAATTTTTTTTAACAAGATAACTAAAGATTCTTTACCCGTACGATCCAGGCCGATCGTGGGCTCGTCGAGAAGTAAAAAACGAGGTTTCATTGCAATGGCAGAGGCTAAGGCTACTCTCCGTTGTTCCCCTCCGGAAAGCAAGAAAGGAGGAACCTCCCACTTTTCTACGGGTAATTCTACGGCTGCTAATGCCCATTCTACCCGTGCGGAAATTTCTGCCGAAGAGAGCCCCTGATTTTCCGGACCAAATTGTACTTCTTCCCACACAGTAGCAGCAAAAAAACCACGATGGGGCTCTTGGATTGATAAAACGATCGGTCCACTTTTTTTACTTATTTTTACCCGACCGGATGTAGGTTTGAGCAGCCCGGCAATCACCCGTAACAAGGTGGATTTACCTGAACCTGTTGGTCCAATTAGGGCCGTTGCTTCTTGCTCCATTAACACTATACCGACTCCGGTTAAAGCCTTGCGCTTAAAGCTATGGCCTCGATCAAACTCAACTGAGACTTCTTCTAAATTAATTTCCATATCTCTGACACCAATTCATTTAGGTTAATTAATCCGGGATTACTAATTCCCAGATCTAAAGCTAATTGCGAAACCGGTGGGAGGCTCACCCCCCATGCCCGCGCTTGCTCCGGGAGCCGCAGTAATTCTAATGGTGAGCCCAGCCAAACCATTCTTCCGTTAGCCATCACCATTACTTGGTCGGCGGCCATAACTTCCTCTAGGCTATGAGTAAACCAGATGATGGTCTGACCCGCAGCCCTTAATTCCTCTAACCGCAGGTTAATTCGTTTTCTAGCTCCGGGGTCAAGCATGGCTAAAGGTTCATCCAGCAACAGCAGTTTGGGCTTTAAAACCCAAAGATCGGCCAATGACAGTAAGCGTTTTTCTCCCCCGGATAAATAATGGGGTTCCGCAGTCTTTAAGTCGTCAAGGTGAAAATAAGTTAACCCTTCGTCAACCGCAGCTCTAATCTCCTGGGAAGAGAGCGTCCTATTCTCTAGACCAAAGGCCACCTCGGTCTCAACAGTGCTGGCGACAAACTGGTTGTCGGGATGCTGAAAAACCATTCCCACCTGTTGATAAATTTCGCAGAGATCTTCTTCCTTTGATGTCGAGAAGCCATCCACTAAGACCTGTCCGGAAGTAGGTTTTAACAGACCACAACATAAACGGGCCAGAGTTGATTTCCCCGACCCGTTAGCTCCAAGAACTGCTAAGAACTCCCCTGCTTTTAGAGCTAAATTAACCTGACAAACCCCGGTTTTTTCAGAGCCGGGGTAGCAGTAGGTGACTTGATCTAAAATAAAGAATTTTCCCATAGGTTAAACTAATTCAATTAGCGCCATCGGAGCTGCATCCCCACGTCTGGGTCCTAATTTTACGATGCGGGTATAACCCCCATTACGCTCGGTATAACGAGTGGCAATCTCATTAAATAACTTTTTAACTACATCTTTGTCGCTGATTACCATCGCAACTTGACGACGGGCATGAATATCTCCCTGTTTACCCCAAGTAATAAGGTTTTCTGCCAGCATTCGAAGTTCTTTAGCCTTTACTTCGGTTGTTTCAATTTTCCCATGGGTTAATAGGTCGGTAACCATATTACGGAAAAGGGCTTTCCTATGCCCCAATGGACGACCTAACCGTCGTAGGGTCATGATCATTCCCTCCTTTGAGTTTAAAATATAGACGCAAGATAAAGTAAATTAATTAATTATGGACTATGGGTGGAAGGAATTATTCTTCCGACTTCCGGAGTGAAAGTTCGAGGGCTTCCAATTTCTGCTCCACTTCTTCCAGGGATTTCTTCCCCAGATTTCTAACCTTCATCATATCTTCCGGAGTCTTTTTAATCAATTCTTGAACCGTATTAATCCCGGCCCTTTTTAAACAATTATAAGATCTCACCGATAGATCTAGCTCTTCGATATTCATTTCTAAAATTTTGTCCTTGGACTCTTCTTCCTTCTCCACCATAATTTCAGCTTCACTTACCGTGTCGCTTAAATTTACAAAGAGCATTAGATGTTCGGTAAGAATCTTGGCGGCTAGACTTAGCGCTTCTACCGGATTAATACTACCGCTGGTCCATAACTCAAGAACTAGTTTATCATAGTCCGTGATCTGACCCACACGGGTATTTTCCACCACATAGTTAACTTTTTGCACCGGAGTAAAGATCGAATCAACGGGAATAACTCCGATAATATTCTCCTGGCCTTTGTTTTTCTCTGCAGGAACATAACCTCTGCCTTTATCAAAAGTAATCTCCATCACCAGGCTCCCGCCTTCACTAACCGTAGCGATGTGTTGTTCAGGGTTTAAAATCTCGATATCGCTAGAAACCAGAATATCCCCAGCCGTGACTTTCCTAGGCTCTCTAACCTCGAGACGGGCAACTTTTGGACCATCCTCATGCATTTTAACCAGAATTTCTTTGAGATTCATAATAATCTCGACCGTATCCTCAACCACTCCCGGAATAGTTGAAAACTCATGAAGAACGCCATCAATCTTTACAGATGTCACAGCATATCCCGGAAGCGAAGAAAGAAGAACACGCCGCAAAGAATTCCCTAAAGTTGTGCCATAACCCCTCTCTAAAGGCTCAACTATAAACCTACCATACCGATCTTCTTCAATTTCTTCAATCGAAACCTTGGGCTTTTCGATTTCAATCATATAAAAGCCTCCCTTCCAGCCTTAGGTTACTCAAAGGCTACTAGTCTAACGGGAGTAAAGCTCGACAATAAGATGTTCCTGAATAGGAACGTCGATCTGTTCCCGCGAAGGTATAGAGATAACCCGGGCGGTCCAGACATTAGTATCCAATTCTAACCATTCAGGGATATTTTGTCCATTATTAGCTTCAAGAATACCTTTAATTAGTAAAGAATTAGACGCTCCATCTTTTAATTTAATAACATCACCGGGCTTAACCTGGTAAGAAGGGATATTAACCTTACGATCATTTACGCGGAAGAAACCATGTCTTACCAGTTGACGCGCTTCTTGCCTGGAACCAGCCAATTTTAAACGATAAACCACATTATCCAGTCTGGTTTCTAACAGTTGAAGAAGGTGTTCGCCAGTAATACCCTTCTTCCTTTCAGCCAAATCGAAATACCTGGCAAATTGTGCTTCAAGGATCCCGTAGATCCGACGAAGTTTCTGCTTTTCTCGTAACTGTAAACCATATTCGGACTGCTTCTTCCTGGCCTGTCCATGCTGGCCGGGGGCATAACTTCGCCGACTAAAACTGCATTTATCAGAAAGGCAACGATCACCCTTCAAAAAAAGTTTTTCACCTTCTCGGCGACACATTTTACAAACTGAACCGATATATCTTGCCATTTTCCATACACCTCCTTGAGTTAGACACGACGCCGTTTTGGAGGACGGCAGCCATTATGCGGTATTGGGGTGACATCTTTAATCATACTAACTTCCAAACCCGCAGCCTGTAAAGAACGGATCGCAGCTTCACGCCCGGCTCCCGGACCTTTTACATAAACCTCAACCTGTTTTAAGCCGAAGTCCATTGCCGTTTTAGCGGCACTTTCTGCAGCCATTCCGGCAGCATAGGGTGTGTTTTTACGCGAACCTTTAAAACCCATCGCTCCAGCCGAAGACCATGATAAGACATTGCCATTTTGGTCTGAAATAGTAATAATTGTATTGTTAAATGTAGATTTAATATGGGCTGAGCCGTTCTCTACATATTTCTTCTCTCTTCTTCTAGTTCTAGCGCCTTTTCTCGGAGCCGCCATCTAAATATCCCTCCCTTATGCCTTCTTTTTACGTCCAACAGTCTTAATCGGACCTTTTCTTGTCCGAGCATTAGTTTTAGTTCGTTGCCCACGAACAGGTAAACCCCGACGGTGTCTAAGACCACGGTAACTTCCAATTTCAATCAGCCGTTTAATATTCATGTTTTCTTCTCGTCGGAGGTCACCTTCAACTTTATATTCATGGTCAATAACCTCACGCAGTTTAGAAATTTCATCTTCGGTTAAATCTCTAACTCTTGTATCTGGATTAATCCCAGTCTTCTTCAAGAGTTCACGAGAGATAGATGAACCAATACCATAAATATAAGTCAAAGCAACTTCCAGTCGTTTATCCCTTGGTAGATCAACACCGGCAATTCGAGCCAATCTTTTTCCCCTCCTTTAACCCTGTTTCTGCTTGTGCTTTGGATTAATACAAATCACCATCACACGCCCTTTACGGCGAATGATCTTACAATGTTCGCAAATTGGTTTAACTGACGGAGCAACTTTCATGGTGTACCTCCTCACATATGCAAATTAAATAACTACCCATTAAGCGCGGAAGAACAAAGAAGGAAATTTATTTGTAACGATAAATAATTCGGCCACGGGTTAAATCATATGGTGATAATTCTACCATCACCCGGTCTCCAGCGAGAATTTTAATAAAATTCATTCTCATCTTCCCGGAAATATGAGCCAAGACTTTATGCCCATTTGCCAGTTCTACCCGAAACATCGCATTCGGTAACGGCTCAACCACAGTACCGTCCACTTCAATAATATCATCTTTACCCAAGGCTGATCTCTCCTTCCTCTTTTTTTTCTCCCCAACGCTGGATAGCGCTATATACCTCTTCATCTGTTACTTGGCCACCACTAGACAATTTATTTTCAATCAGTTCATCAACCCACAGGGAGATTGAAAGGTGCTTAACACTTTTCTTTTTGGGTTGTTTTATTGAGCGTTTAATTCCATCTGCCACCAAGACATAATAATCGTCTATCAAGCCAACAATTAGAAAGTTTTGCCCGCAATCTCGACCCTGAGTAGAAGTGACTTTTTGTCCTAAACGGAGTCCGGCGACAGTCATTTTTACCATTGAACCAGCTCCTCTGTTTCCCCTTCTGAGCTATTAACTTTGGTTAAGATTACCGGATCACCTTCAGTCACCAGTACAGTATGCTCAAAATGGGCAGAGTATGAACCATCAGCAGTCGTTACGGTCCAACAATCCTCCGGGTCTACTTTAACTTGACAATTTCCGGCATTAACCATCGGTTCAACAGCTAAAGTCATTCCTGGTTTTAAAATTGGATCATATCCTCTCCCCAAGGGAGATACAAAATTAGGAACCTGCGGTTCTTCATGCATTGATTGACCGATTCCATGGCCAACAAAATCCCTGACGACCGAGAAGCCGTTTTCTTCTACATGGTTCTGAATTGCTCGCGAAATAGCTGATAAGCGATTACCTGCCCGAGCTTCTGCCAAACCCTGCCATAAAGACTCTCTGGTAATCTTCAGCAATTTCTGATGCTTTAAAGTAATTTCTCCGACCCCAACTGTGATCGCGGCATCACCATAATAGCCCTCATAAACCACCCCAAAATCTAACCCCACAAGGTCTCCTGTTTCCAACCTCCGCGGTCCGGGAATGCCGTGCACTACTTGATTATTTACAGAGATACAAATACTAGCAGGAAACCCTTGGTAGCCTTTAAAGGCTGGTTTAACCCCAAATTCCTGAACTGCCGCCTCCGCCAGATCATCCAATTCTTTAGTAGTAATACCTGGTTTGATGGCCAAAACCACCCGACTTAAAATTCTGCCGGTAATTTCTCCAGCTTTACGCATCCGGGCGATTTCAAACTTGGATTTTCTACTGATCATGGACTCACCCAGTTTCGTAAACCCGTCACGATCTCATCGTAAACATCTAAGATCGCCTGTGCGCCTTTAACCTGAAGTAAAAGTCCGGATTTCCGGTAATACTTAATCAAAGGTTCGGTCTGCTTAACATAAACATCAAGTCTCTTCTTGACAGTCTCCTCATAGTCATCTTCCCTGTGAATCAGTTTTCCCCGGCAAAGATCACAAATCCCTACTTGCTTCTCTTTTTTCGTCAATATATGGTAAACAGCGCCACATTCCTGGCAAATCCTTCGTCCGGAAAGTCGACTGATCAGGAGCTTAGAATCTACATCAATATTTATTACCGCGGTTAAGGTTCTCCCGTTTGCTTGTAAATATTGATCTAAGGCCTTCGCTTGGGGAAGAGTTCGGGGAAAACCATCGAGAAGAAAACCATTGGTAGCATCGGGTTGTGCCAGTCGTTCACCAACAATCCCTATTACGATCTGATCAGGAACTAATTCGCCGGCAGTAATATATTTCTCCGCTTTCTCTCCTAGAGCAGTTTGGTTCTTAATAGCTTCCCTAAAAATATCTCCCGTAGAGATATGAGGAATACCAAACTCTTTCCCAATCTTTTCAGCCTGCGTTCCTTTTCCAGCCCCGGGGGGGCCTAAAAGTATTAGGTTCATCAAACTCACCTACTTCAGAAACCCTTCATACTGACGCATAATTAGTTGCGCTTCAATCTGTTTCATAGTGTCAATCGCCACCCCTACGGCAATCAATAAACTAGTTCCTCCAAACCCGATCTGCTGAATCCCTGTTAGCGGACTAAGAAGATACGGAAGCAAGGCCACAAATGTTAAGAATAAAGCGCCTGCCGTCGTAACTCTGGTTAACACTTTATCTAAATATTCGGCTGTTGGTCTTCCGGGACGAATCCCCGGAATAAAACCGCCATATTTCTTCAGGTTATCAGCAACCTCTACCGGGTTAAAAGTAACCGCAGTATAGAAATAAGTGAAAAGAAAGATAAAAACGGAGTAAATAATCAGATAGATCGTTCTTCCAGGAAAGAAAAAACGGTTAATAAACTTATAAACACCACTGGTCACTGGCAGAAAACCAGCTATCGTCATCGGGAAAGCCAAGACCGAAGAAGCAAAAATTACCGGGATGACACTTACTTGATTAACGCGAAGGGGGAGATGAGTAGATTGTCCACCATACATCTTTCGCCCCACAACTCTTTTCGCATATTGAACCGGTATTTTTCTTTCACCCTGGGTCACAATAACAATAAACGCCACAATCGCCACGGTCAAAACGACAAAGAGTAAAAGACCGAAAAGACTAACGCCACCCTCACCTACAGCTTGCATGTTAGCAATAGCATTAGGAACAAAACGAGCGACAATTCCGGCAAAAATTAACATAGAAACACCATTGCCAATCCCACGTTCAGAAATGATATCTCCCAACCAAGTAAGAAAAACTGTCCCCGCCGTCATCGTAATAATAATCGAAATCAACGACCCAGTGCTGCCGGGATTAACCATTGCTTGGCGAAAACCCATCGTGATCGCCCAGGCTTGAAGCAGAGCAAGAAGCATAGTGAGATATTTAGTATACCGAGAAATAATTCTCCTGCCTTCCGCGCCTTCTTTAGATAGTTCTTGCAGCCTGGGAATGACCATCATTAACAGCTGAAAAACAATCGATGAGGTGATATAAGGGTTAACGCCTAAGGCAAAGACTGACATATTGCTTAAGGCGCCTCCTGAAAAAAGATCCAAGAGGTTGAAAATGTTATTCTCCCCAAAATTATGAGGTTTCATTCCTGGAACTACTATATGGGAACCTAAGCGAAAGATCGCAAGTAGAAATAGCGTCCAATAAAACTTTTTCCGCAGATCGGGTATTTTAAAAGCGATTTTTAATGATTCCAACATCTATATCACCTCAGCTTTTCCACCGGCTGACTCGATCTTTGTTGTTGCAGATCCACTGAAAGCATGCGCCTTAACAACAAGTTTTTTATCAAGTTTTCCTCGGCCTAGAACCTTCACCCCATCATCAGTTTTTTTAATCAAGCCATTGGTTACTAACAGTTCGGGAGTAACCTCTGTGCCATCGGCAAAGCCATTAAGTCGATCCACGTTAATTTCAACCCAGATTTTCCGATTGAAATTTTTAAAGCCTCTTTTCGGTAAGCGGCGCTGCAGAGGGGTTTGCCCTCCTTCAAAAGCTGGACCTTTTCCCCCACCGGAGCGTGCCTTCTGGCCTTTATGCCCTTTACCAGAGGTCTTTCCTAAACCAGAACCAATACCCCGCCCTACCCGTTTACGAGTAACCTTCGACCCGGATGCAGGTCTTAAATCCTCAAGCCTCATCTTGGCACCTCCTATTCTTCAGTTACTTCGACAAGATGTTCGACTTTTTTGACCATACCTTGAATTACCGGATTATTAGGTTGAACTACCGATTGATGTAAGCGACGAAGACCGAGGGCGGCGATGGTTGCTTTCTGGTCTTCACTCCGACCAATGGCGCTCCGTTTCCAAGTAATAACAAGGTTTTTCTTCATAATCTCTTTTTTCGGCATCATTCACCACCCCTTATCCCTGAACTTTTTCCACAGGTATGCCCCGTAGACGAGCCACTTCTTCTACACGTTTCAATGAGTTTAACCCTGCAACCGTGGCATTAACCATATTCATGGGATTAGAAGAACCAATTGATTTGGTTAAAATATCACGAACTCCGGCTAATTCTAAAACCGCACGGACCGGACCACCAGCAATCACCCCTGTGCCAGGCGCCGCCGGTTTTAATACCACTCGACCGGCGCCAAATCGGCCCACGATCGGATGAGGGATAGTGGTACTAACCATTGGCACGGCAAAGAGTTTCTTTTTAGCATCTTCAACACCTTTACGGATCGCCTCAGGAACTTCACCTGCTTTCCCTAACCCAACTCCCACATGCCCCTGTCCATCTCCCACTACAATTAAGGCGCTAAAGTTAAAACGACGACCGCCTTTGACCACCTTGGCCACACGATTAATGAAGACCACTCGCTCAGTGAGCTCCAATTCATTTGGGTTAATCCGCTTCATCATATCCCTCCTTCACTTAAAACTCTAGACCGTTCTCACGGGCTGCTTCAGCTAAGGCAGCAATTCTGCCTTGATAAATATGGCCGCCGCGGTCAAAGACCACTTGTTTGATTCCTTGTACCTGAGCCCTTTGCGCAATAATTTTACCAATAATTTTCGCGCTTTCAATATTACCTCCATAACCCTTGACCTCTTTCCGGATTTCAGGATCGAGGGTCGAAGCGGAAAGAAGGGTTTTTCCCTGTACATCGTCGATGATTTGCGCATAAATATGGTGAAGGCTTTTAAATACCGATAACCTCGGACGTTCACTTGTACCGGATAACTCCTTCCGCAGCCGGACATGACGTCTGGCGCGAGCTTCCTTGCGATTAGCTCTTTTAAACACCAATTTCCACTCCTTTCTGCGGATTATTTCCCGACTTTACCGGCTTTACCGGCTTTTCTACGAATTACTTCGGTTTCATATTTAATACCTTTACCTTTATAAGGTTCAGGCTCACGCGCACTCCGGATTTCAGCGGCTATCTGCCCAACTTGTTGTTTGTCAATACCTTTAACCACAATCTTGTTGGGCGCAGGCACTTCTATTTCAATCCCAGGAATGGCGTCAAACTCTACTGGGTGAGAGTAACCGATGGTAAGCACCAGTTTATTACCTTGTTTAGCTGCGCGATAACCAACACCGTTAATCTCCAAAGTTTTAGAGAACCCGGTAGTTACCCCTTCAACCATATTAGCAACCAAACTCCTGGTTAACCCGTGTAAAGATTTATAGTATTTTTCTTCATTTGGTCTCTCAATCTTTATTGTCTTCTCTTCCTGTACTACCTTGATTCCCTCCGGAATCTCTTGTTGCAATTCTCCTTTAGGACCTTTAACCCGTACAGTATTACCATCGATTTTAAGTTCAACTCCGGTCGGAATAGTAATCGGCTGTAGACCAATTCTTGACACAATTTACACCCCCATTCAAAAGAAACCGGTATTTAGAATTAAGCTGCTGATCATTCCACACTCAATTAACCCTCTTACTACTTCTCATAGTTCGTCGCTCGCCACTTACGAACACTTCGATGCTTTTCGTTCATGACTAATTACATGTTTTTTTTACTAGGGCTAAGTGGAAATTAAATCTTATCAACTCACCAGATATAACAGAGGACTTCTCCGCCAATTCCCATCTGGCGCGCAATTTTATCAGTCATGATTCCTTTAGAAGTAGAAAGAATAGCAATTCCTAGTCCCCCAAGCACTTTTGGGATCTGATCTTTCTCCGCATAGACTCTTAAACCAGGTTTACTTATTCTTTTTAATCCGGTAATAATCCGTTCTTGGCCATTAAATTTTAACCGTAGACGGAGTATTCCTTGTTTATTATCATCAATAAACTCAAAATCTTGAATATATCCTTCTTCTTTGAGGAGCCTAGCCAGTTCCTTCTTAATATTCGAAGCTGGAATCTCCACATTTTTTGACCGCACGATATTGGCATTTCGAATTCTTGTTAACATATCCGCAATTGGGTCAGTCACAACCATGTTGTCAAACCTCCTTCCTTACCAGCTGGCTTTTACAACACCGGGAATCTCGCCACGGTGAGCCAGATTTCGGAAACAAATACGGCAAAGCTGAAATTTCCGCATATAAGCACGGGGACGCCCACAGACTTTACATCTGTTGTAAGCCCGCACTGGAAATTTGGGTTTACGATTTGCTTTTAAGATCATAGATTTTTTGGCCATTGTTTAACCTCCTTCGCTTAGGACGCCCTAAAAGGCATACCCAGGAGTTTTAATAACTCTAAACCTTCTTCATCATTCTTAGCCGTGGTGACAATCACCACATCCATCCCACGAACCTTATCGATCTTATCATAATTAATTTCGGGGAAGATTAGCTGTTCCTTAAGACCTAAGTTATAATTACCACGCCCATCAAAAGACTGAGGAGAAACACCTCTAAAGTCACGGATCCGAGGAAGGGTGACATTGAAAAGTTTATCAAGAAACTCATACATTCTTTCTCCGCGCAATGTTACCTTACAGCCAACGGACATCCCCGCCCTCACCTTGAAAGCGGCAATTGATTTTTTAGCCTTAGTTACGACTGGCTTCTGACCGGAGATCAACGCTAAATCATTAACTGCAGCGTCCATTACTTTGGCGTCTTGCGTTGCTTCCCCCACACCCATATTAATTACAACTTTTTCAAGTCGGGGAATCTGCATTATATTTTTATAACCAAAACGACTTTTTAAGCCTGGTATCACTTCATTAATATATTTTTCCCGCAATCGAGACATGGTCAGCACCTCCTCTCAAACTCGAACATGGGTTAAACTTAATGCAGTTTTCGAGCTCATGATCAATAACCTCACTTTTCGCGTCTTGCAAGTTTGAATTCTGAAATAAAAGTAAAAAATGTGAGGTTAATCATAGTTATGACCGCATTTCTTACAAATCCTAACTAAGGAGCCATCAGGCGTTCGGTCACGTCCAATCCGCGCAGGCTGACCGCAACCATTACAGACTAACATCACCTTCGCCGCATTGAGGGGCATTGCTTTATCTATGACCCCGCCCTGGGGATTATTCTTAGTAGGCCTGGCATGTTTTTTTACCAGGTTAACACCCTCAACAATTACCATTCCTTTGCTTCTGAGCACTCTCTGAATTTTTCCGCGTTTATCTTTATCTTTTCCGGAGAGAACTATGACTTCGTCTCCCTTACGAAGAAAAGTCTTAAGGCCCACGACTATACCTCCCCTCTTCTCAGAATTTCCACCATCAGTTTTTATAACACCTCAGGAGCTAGCGACACGATCTTCATAAAGTTTTTCTCTCTCAGTTCACGAGCAACAGGACCAAAGATCCGGGTCCCCCTCGGATTCATCTGCTCATTGATGATCACTGCCGCATTATCATCAAAGCGAATATAGGAACCATCCGGTCTTCTAACTTCTTTACTAGTCCTGACTACTACAGCCTTAACAATCTCACCCTTCTTCACCCCAGCAATCCCCGCCCCTTTTCGGGCTGCAGAAGGGGGAAGCGCATCTTTAACAACCGCTACAATCAGATCTCCTAACCCGGCATAACGTTTTCCAGAACCGCCAAGAACGCGAATACACATTAGTTGTTTTGCTCCAGAGTTATCCGCCACGTTAAGATAAGACTCCACTTGAATCAAAACTGTATCCCCCTTTCCATCCACATATCTTAAGAGAGGTTATAGTGCGTCTTTAAGAAAAAAATAAAAATATTAACACTTATTCGGCCCTCTTCACCACAGAAATAACTCGCCACCGTTTATCTTTACTTAACGGTCTGGTCTCCACAATTTGAACTTGATCCCCAATCCGACACTCATTGTTTTCATCATGGGCTTTAAACTTAGTAGTACGCCTAATGGTCTTCTTATATAAAGGATGTCGTTCCAATCTCTCCACTGCCACTACTACGGTTTTATCCATCTTATCGCTTACAACTTGACCCATTCTGGTTTTCCTTGTAAGATGCTCCGACATGCTCATTCAACCTCCTTTTCCCATCATGCCCTGATTTTTAATTCACGTTCGTGGATAATCGTTTTAACTCTGGCAATATCCTTGCGGACATCCCTAACCCGCGCCGGATTATCTAACTGCCCGGTAGCCAGCTGAAAACGAAGGTTGAAGAGTTCGGATTTGAGGTCAGCGAGTTTCTTCTGTAGCTCTTCACCGGTCATTTCCCTAATTTCCTCAGCTTTCATCAGACTCACCACCCGCTTCCTCACGTTTTACAATTTTGGTTTTAATCGGTAATTTATGCCCTGCTAAGCGGAGAGCTTCCTTAGCTAACTCCTCTTCTACACCAGTAACCTCGAACATAATTTTCCCAGGCTTTACCACTGCCACCCAATACTCAGGCGCTCCTTTACCACTCCCCATTCGAGTTTCCGCTGGTTTAGCTGTTACCGGTTTATCGGGGAAGATTTTAATCCAAATCTTACCACCCCTTTTAATGTGCCTAGTCAAAGCAATACGGGCAGCCTCAATCTGAACGTTTGTAATCCAGCCTGGTTCCACCGCTTGTAACCCATAATCACCAAGGGTAAGTTGGGAACCACGGTAAGACATCCCTTTCAACCGACCACGCATCACCTTGCGATGTTTTACTCTCTTTGGAACCAGCATGTTTACTCTCCCCCCTCACCCTTAGCAACCTTTTTTTCCGGTAAAATTTCACCCTTATTAATCCAAACTTTAACGCCGATCTTACCATAAGTGGTATGAGCTTCGGCAAACCCATAATCAATATCAGCCCGCAAAGTATGCAAAGGCACTTTACCCTCACTATAGCCTTCAGTCCGAGCGATCTCGGCGCCCATCAAACGTCCGCTACATCTGACCTTTACACCTAAGGCCCCCAATCTCATAATACGAGTAATCGCTTGCTTCATCGCGCGACGATAAGAACTTCTTCGTTCCAATTGAAAACAGATATTCTCCGCCACTAACTGGGCATTGAGATCAGGCGTCTTAACTTCAGCAATATTAAGAGAAACTTGCTTATCAGTTAATTTCTCCAAACTTTTCCGAAGATTTTCAACTTCTGTGCCGCCACGACCAATAACCATTCCCGGTCTGGCGGTATGAATCGTTACTTTTACTCTGTTGGCAGCCCTCTCAATCTCAATACGGGCGACACCCGAATTATAAAGCTTTGACTTAACAAACCGGCGGATCTTCAAATCTTCGTGCAGGAGGGTGGCATAATCTTTCTCCGCAAACCAACGGCCTTCCCAGTCCCGGATAATACCAACCCGCAGTCCTACCGGATTAATTTTTTGCCCCATTTCCTCAGCCCTCCTTTTCCTCGACGATAATTGTTACATGGCTTGTTTTTTTACGGATGGCGGCGGCGCGACCTTGCGCTCGAGCCCTAATTCTCCTCAGGGTAGGACCCTGATCAACATAGGCTTTTGTTACCACCAAACTGCCGCGATTCATCTCATGATTGTTCTCCGCATTGGCCACGGCAGAATTTAAAACTTTCAGTAAAACATCTGCCGCTGAGCGCGGTGTGAACCGCAGAATATTTATCGCTTCGTCCACGTGTTTACCCCTGATTTCATCTGCCACCTGCCGCACTTTGCGTGGGGCAATTCTTACGTAACGCGCTACTGCTTTAGCTTCCATTTGACTCGCCTCCCCTCGTTGCTTAGGACGAATCCTTAAATTCATCTTTCTTTTCGTTTTAACACAAGCGTTCCTAGATAATTACACCGAAACACTGTTATTTATTGTAAACTAGTGCTCCTTTCAGTACGACCACCACCACTGTGGCTTCGGAATAAACGGGTTGGCACAAATTCTCCCAATTTGTGTCCGACCATATCCTCAGTTATATAAATCGGCACATGTTTCCGACCGTCATGAACCGCTAAGGTATGCCCAACCATCTCCGGGAAGATTGTTGACCTGCGAGACCAGGTTTTAATCACCTTTTTTTCCCCGGATGTATTCATCGCAACAATCTTTTTTAGTAGACTTGGTTCAACATACGGTCCTTTTTTTAGTGAACGTGACATTCTCCCTTCCTCCCTTCCGGCCTCAAGCCCGACGTTTAATGATTAGCCGATCGGACGGTTTCTTCTTTCTGGTCCGATGGCCAAGAGCAGGCTTACCCCAAGGAGTAACCGGATCCCGACCAATCGAAGAACGTCCTTCACCGCCACCATGAGGATGATCGGCTGGATTCATCGCCACCCCACGAACTGCCGATCGTTTACCTAGCCAACGGGTGCGTCCTGCCTTTCCGATCGTAATATTCTCGTGGTCAATATTTCCCACCTGGCCAATCGTGGCCATACATTCTAGTCTAATTAAACGAACCTCACCCGAAGGTAAACGGATGTGGGCATAATCTCCTTCTTTAGCCATCAGCTGCGCTCCAGCGCCAGCGCTTTTTACCAACTGGCCACCGGCATTTCTGACTAGCTCAAGATTATGAATAATCGTGCCTGTCGGAATGTTCGCTAATGGCATAGCATTTCCTATTTTAATATCAGCCTCGGGTCCGGAGACCACCGTCTCGCCCACTTGCAGACCTTCAGGAGCAATAATATATCGTTTTTCCCCATCAACATAATGCAGTAACGCGATCCTGGCTGTTCTATTCGGATCATACTCAATCGCTGCCACTTTGGCCGGAACTCCGAATTTATCTCGGTGAAAATCGATCCGACGATACATCCGTTTATGACCGCCTCCCCGGTGACGAACGGTGATTCGGCCTGTCACATTCCGGCCACCGGTTTTATTTAATGGTTCTAATAATGATTTTTCTGGTTTAGTCTTGGTAATCTCTTCAAAGGAGGATACGGAGACAAAACGCCGACCGGGAGATGTGGGTTTATATTTTTTAACTGCCATTATTTAAACCTCCTTTACCGTAAAATACAAATCATACACCCTCAAAAAATTCGATTCTACTTCCGGGTTCCAAGGTCACAACAGCTTTTTTCCAACTGGGTCGTCGACCCTCATACTTACCCATGCGTTTAATCTTACCTAAGATCCTCATGGTATTAATCTCTTTAACCCGGACCTTAAAAATCGTTTCAATCGCTTCTTTGATCTGAATCTTATTCGCCCGCCGATCCACCATAAAACAGTATTTATTAAGTTCCATTAAACGGGTGGTTTTCTCTGTCACAATTGGCTTTTTAATTATATCTCTCGGGTCCATTATGCCAACGCCTCCTCAATCCTGCCCACCGCATCTTTAGTCAATAACAGGTGGTCATGGAATAAAATATCGTAGACATTAAGGCCATCCGCTTTGAGAGTTAAAACCCCGGGAAGATTTCTTGTCGATTTGATGACATTTTCATCTTTTTCCGCCAATACGATCAAGGTCTTGACCTCAGCAACATTTAAATTTGTTAACACCCCAAGAGCAGCCTTTGTTTTGGGCTCCTGGAACTGCAAATCTTCCAGCACTGCCAGCTTTCCAGCCTGCAATTTAGAAGCAAGAGCTGACCGCAAAGCTTGACGCCAGGCTTTCTTGGGCATCTTAAAACCGTACTCTCTGGGCAAAGGCGGAAACACTACACCGCCCCCTGTCCAGATTGGTGAACGCCTGCTTCCATGGCGCGCGCGCCCAGTTCCTTTCTGTCTCCAGGGTTTCGCTCCACCACCTCTAACTTCACCCCTGGTTTTTGCCTTAGCTGTGCCTAAACGCCTAGAAGCTAACTGCATCACCACAGCCTGGTGAAGGAGGGATCTGTTTATTTTTACATTAAAAACCGCATCAGAGAGGGTAATCTCCCCAACCGCTTTTCCGTCCATACTATATACCGGTAATGTCGGCATTCCAATCCTCCTCTCCTTCTAGAAAATTCACCTTATTTGCTGCTTGCTTTAACCGTTTCATTAATTAAGACAAGCGCGCCGTTTCTTCCGGGAATCGCTCCCTTAATCAAAAGAAGGTTTTTTTCTAGATCAACCTTGATAATTTCAAGTCCTTGAATAGTTACTCTGTGTCCACCTTTCCGCCCGGGGAGACGAGTACCTTTAAAAACTCTAGCTGGTCCTGTAGCCCCAAGAGAACCGGGGCCCCGATGGTAATTAGAGCCGTGAGCCATTGGTCCCCGATGAAAATTATACCTTTTAATTACTCCGGCAAAACCTTTGCCTTTAGCTGTGCCAACCACATCTACCCTTTCGCCTTCTTTAAAAAGATCGACGGTCACTGTCTGCCCGACTTTATATTGTTCACTCTCTTGAGAAGATAATCTGATCTCTTTTAGAAAACGTAAGGCCTTCACACCGGCTTTCGTAAAATGTCCTTTCATCGGCTGAGTAGTGTGCTTTGCTTTCTTTTCATCAAAACCCAGTTGTATGGCGGAATACCCTTCTTTATCTTCTGTTTTTTTCTGCACGACCAAACATGGCCCGGCTTCTACAACAGTAACGGGAATCAATCGGCCAGCGGAATTAAAAACCTGAGTCATCCCGATCTTCCTCCCGAGAATTCCCTTTGCCAACCGAGTCACCTCCTAACCTTAACAAGAAAATTTCATACCTTTAAATAAAATCAGTGATAGTAGCAATTCCTTCTCGTCACTCGTCGCTCGTATAGGCGCTTACCTTTACAAAAATTAGCCTTCAAACAAGTATCAAGCAATGAGTGTCAAGCCCTGAGTCGTATATTATGGATAAATCGATCATAAATAGATAGTTATGCGCTTCCTTAACTGGGTAACTTTATAATTTAATTTCGATATCAACACCAGCAGGTAGATCCAATCGCATTAAGGCATCTACCGTTTTCGAACTGGGTTCTAAAATATCAATCAGGCGTTTATGAGTCCTCATCTCAAACTGCTCTCGCGAATCTTTGTCCTTATGGACGGAACGCAAAACCGTAAAGATACTCTTATCGGTCGGTAAGGGAATAGGCCCAGACACTACTGCTCCTGTTCTCTTTGCAGTCTCCACGATTTTCTCCGCTGATTGATCTAAAATCCTGTGGTCAAAGGCTTTTAAACGGATTCTAATCTTTTGATTGGCCATTTTCGTCCCTCCTTCAAGCTGGAGACTTTCTATTTGAAGAATGATCACAAGCTACTGGCGTGCAGTTAAACTGCACGCCCTGTCACTTTTTACTCAAGAATCTTAGTAACAA
>DHOO01000120.1:4409-5051 GCA_002409975.1 Firmicutes bacterium UBA5388 | reverse complement strand
ACGACCTGTCGCTCATAGGCGCGGCGGAATCCCGTAATCTGATCCGTAAAGCTGATTTTAATCAAGTTTAAGCCCTCGACCAAGGGCGCTTCTGTACTAAAGAGCCGGTTGTTAATGGGAACAGGGGCGCCATTCACTTCCACTTGGCACTTAGGATGGGGAACCCGACCGCTAAGCCGGAAGGTCTCCTGATCGGTATAGACCAGTTGAGCCGGTTGGTCGAGTATGAAATCGCTGAATTTACCGAGTGAGACAAAAAGCTCTTGACTGCTTTCTCTGTTTTGCGGATCTACAGCGGTAACGGTGATTTTGTTGTTCTCCCACGGTTTAAGCCCCAGAAAAGGAAGTTTGACTGTAAAATAATGTCCGTTTTGGCTTGCTTTTTTTCCATTTACATAGATTTGACTTTCCGGGTTATCCACTAATCCTCTCAGTTCTTTAGTGCCCCAACTGATGAGGTCAAGCTCTTCCCCGTCGGTCGGCCAGAGGATTTTGACGGTCGGCGTCTGATCGGTGACCGGGCTCCCTATCACTTGTACTTCGTTCACCGTTCCCGAACCGGAACTTCTTACCCTTATTTGTTCGGTAATCATCGCTCCGGCAAAGGTGAGCTTTCCTTCTTCTTCGGCAATGGGAGTCAGG
>DHOO01000120.1:3910-4118 GCA_002409975.1 Firmicutes bacterium UBA5388 | reverse complement strand
TAATCTTTTCGACCAGGAGCTTTTCCGGGAGGGAAATCTTTTCTTCCGGGCCGGCGCCGACCGGGGTTAGCAGCAGGCGATCGGTTAGTCCGCCGCTGTTAATGGGCGCTTCCCCGCCGGCATTTCTTTTGGTCACTCGCGCTCCGGTTAGCGTTCTGCTTTCGCCCGCCGTATAGGTGTTCCCGTCGGTCAGGTGTTCCGCCGGAGC
>DHOO01000120.1:0-3701 GCA_002409975.1 Firmicutes bacterium UBA5388 | reverse complement strand
CGGAGCCGGGTGCCGATTACGTCTATTTTCGGTGGGTAAAAATAAGTTCATCACCTAAAATAATACTTTTTACAATAGATATCATTTACAGATTTGGTATTCAGTTTAACATTAAACTACTTCTAATTGGCTATCAGACTCATTACTTAAAATCTGTTCTATTATCTCTTTCCCTAATGCTTTTGCTACAAATGGCGGAACTGCATTCCCTACTTGTTCATACTGTTCTGTCACGCTACCTAAAAACCTAAACCTATCGGGAAAAGATTGTATTCTAGCCGCTTCTCTAACCGATATAACTCTGTTTTGCGTCGGATGAAAAAACGACCCCCAATGAGGATCACATTTGGTTAAAATAGTAGAACATAATCCTTCTGGATTCAACCGCCCATACCGTTTTGTATGATCACTTCTTCGAGCTCTTTTTAAGCCCGCAGGGAGCAACTCAAACGGAATATCCCTCCAGCTACCCCCTTGAGGAATATATTTTAATCTTTCCAAATTAATTTTTCCTAAATTAGGTACCTGGTGATTATAGACTTTTTGGGAACCTTGTCTCAGATTTTCCTGATAAGAGCTTTGCGGTGGTAAAACATAAGTACTTTCTTCTTTCCCTCCCCCATTATGGAGGGAGTGTAAGTCCGATATTGCATCCCATACCGTTGTATAATCCAAAAGATTAGAATTAAATAAGTTGTATTTAGAATCCACCTTAAAACAGAGAGCTTTTGCTCCTGTGAAATTTGCTACCCCAGTAGCAAAATGTGTAGGAGTCGGAAAAATACATTTAGCATTTACCAAGCGAGTGGCTAAAAAAAATGTCCTCCACCTCATTTGGGGAACTCCATAATGAGCAGCAAATAGAATCATGTGTTTTGTTTTGTAACCCAGTTTACTTAAATAATGATAAATTGCTTTAACCACTGCACCCTTTTCTAAAGATATAATACCAGGAACATTTTCAATAAGGATATATTTGGGCTTTAAGACTTCGGCAATTCGTAAAAACTCAAGAAATAAATGATTTCTATGATCGCTCATCGTTCTGACTGGCGCGTTTATCGAGAAACCTTGACAAGGAGGTCCACCAGCTAAAAGATCTAGTTCTCCTGGTTTCATCTGACTTAATTGTATTACTTTTTCATTTGAAAGCTTACAAATATCTTCAGTATAAACATGGGTATTTGGGTGGTTGTATTTATACGTTTGTATATATGTTGAGTTTATATCGCTGGCAAAATTAACTTGAAAGCCCGCTTGGACAAGCCCTTCCGATAAGCCACCAGCTCCACAAAATAAGTCAATGGCTATTAACTTTTTCATAAAAGCTCACCTCAGACAGATATTTACCGAAATAAAGATTTAATTTGACGCTCAATTTCTTCATCCAAAATAGAACCGGAGATCTGTCTACCTGATATAAAATTTAATGCAAATTCATCCAATAAAACACGGGATATTCTATTCCTATTAATACTTCGCATTGACCCCAAACCAACTTTTTCCCCTAATGAGTAAGTGAATACACTTAATACTCCTTTTCCTGGTTTTTTAACTGGAGATGTATCCCCTATAACATCCTCAAATCTTGAATACACCGCATCTGGTACGATAAAATACAATCCTTTTGTTGCTAGTTTTGAATCAGCATAAATATTTCCTTTCCTGATAATCTGAGGAATTAAACGTTTATGTACATTAGCCCAATTCATTCCATGTTTTGATTCTGGTATGATATTTTTTTGTCTGGACTCTAAATATTTATAAGCTTCCCATGTCTCTCTGTAATTATTTGTAATATCTATACTCTGAACCTCTACTCCAGCCGCCTCTACCGCTCGCCCATCAATAACCTTAACTAATACCCAATCCATACTGAGTTTTGTTCTATGGGTTCCAACCTGAATTTCTTTCCCCGAATTTTGACCAAAGGCTACTACAAATTCACTAGGTGTCTCTTTAACAAGTTCAAGTCCCTTAACCTCATTTACTAAATAAAGTGGAAGGTACCCAAAAGCATCAGATGAAACATCTCTCAATGTTTTATAACTTTCTGCATAAAGCCTTTTAGGGCATATAATAATCTCCTCTCCGCTGCTAATAACAGAACACACACCATAAACTATAGATTTATCGTGGTTATATTTAGTGCATTTAGTTCCAATAAAGGGACATACTCCCCTCTCCCAATAGTTACGACACTTTGGTTTTAAATCGTCAGGAGCAAAGCCAAACACTTCACATAAGTCTTGTTTTTTAGCCCTAGGCATAAAAATCAGTCCTCTATTTTTATAAATTCTATGATATAAAAGTTAGTTTGACAAAAGCCATTGATTTCCTTTTTGTAATGGTATATCAAATTGATCTTATCTTAATCTCTAAGAAAAAAATGTTCCTCTATCAAAACCAAGCGCCAGTCATGACCCAATTCCGGCGGGTAAAATAAAGTCCCTCATCCAGAAGTCCAAATACTGGAGCACATGTTAAAAAACTCTATTATCATCGTCCGCCAGGTTTGGCAAGGACGCCGAGGCTTCTGACATAATCCTACACAATTATCCGACGCGCTCAATCCCCCCGCCCACCCGAGAGGTTAATCACAGTTTGAGTATTCACCCGTCCGCCCCCAGGGGCGCCCATAGGGTAGATAACATAAGTCCAGAAAAGATGCGGGTATTTCCGCTGCTTTTCCGGGCTTATTTTTTCTTGGGCGTAAGCGGTCCTGGCTGTAATTTTGCCTACCCCTTTCCGGACAGGCGACATAAGAAAAGTTTATTGGATTCCGCACGGCTTACCTTTTCCACTCCTGCGGAGTCGGATAAACTTTCTTATGTCGAGCGACTTGAACTCCCGCAAAACTTACTAGTCTTTTGTTAATGACTTTACTCTTTTTTAACGACATCAGTATAAGTTTAAACTTAGTGTATTCAAACTAAAAAAGTCTTTTCTTATTCTTTATGGAATAAACTATCATATCAGGTATGGTAATTATTAGATATATTAATGCTGTTCCTAAAGTTAGTTTAAAATACAAATTCATAACTTGGAGTAGATTGTTAATAAATCCTAGTTTATAACCAAAAAATACTGAAATGGTCATAGTATAAACCCATATCTGTAATAATAAAGTTTGTATCATAATCTTGTTTTTTACCTTTTTAATAAATAAAAATCTACTTAACCATCCAGGTAATGATATTTTCAAATTACCTTCAACTCTTCTAGTAGAAAAGAGACCTCCAAGCCATAGAAATAAAATCATTAAGAATAGATTATAGTATATTTGTGTTGTAGTCATTTCTTAACCCTCACTATCTAAGCTTTGTCATTATACCTTAAATACGATTTCAATAACCTTTTACTTTTCGTTTCTTTTGCCATTTATTGGAAAGTAGGGTTCCCATAGTAAAAAGTATTATATAATTGATATAAAATGCGTTGGCGAGAATCATACCAATTAACAAGCAACTTATAAACCCCATATGCATTAATACTTTACCAACTAGATCCCCTTTTTCTCTTCTACCCATTACATAAGCCATTTCATATGACCATGGCTTTGCAAAAGTATTTACCCAATTGGTAAAAACTTTTGATTGCTCCATTTGTTTAACTATAGGTCTTGCCCAAAATTGATAACCAGTTAGTACTAAAGGATATTTTTCTTTTAATAATTCACTCAACTTTCGCAGCTCCAATTA
>DHOO01000084.1:4309-7586 GCA_002409975.1 Firmicutes bacterium UBA5388 | reverse complement strand
CTACCTAGAAAATAGCTCTAGTTGTTCACCCGACTTTGATTTAAATCAGCTTGCGTGTACTGGCTAAAGTCGGCCTGAACAACCAATTTAAGCGCCTCTGGGGCTTGTCGACTCACCTGGCTTTGTTTTTCATCATTTCATGTGCGCGGGCGGTAGCCAGCGTGAGCGACTACCTAAAAAATGGCCTCCGAGGCTTGTTGACTCACCTAAACCCGATTTCTATAATTTATATTCAATAGTACTTTAAAATTACCTGCTATTATCGATTAGCGGTCAAAAGCTTAAATTTTAATTTTTTATGACCCTGTTCTTATACTCTATTCATTGTTCAACTAATTCAACTCGACGGTTCAAGGCGCGACCTTCTTCTGTCTTATTCGAAGCAACAGGGGTTAGGGGCCCAACACCGAAAGCCTGTAATCTGGAAGCCACTATGGAATGCTTCGAAATAAGTGTTTTTACGACCGCATTTGCCCGTTCCATAGAAAGTTTCATATTATACTCGATATTACCGACGTTATCGGTATGGCCAACCACATAAAGTTTTAATTGGGGATTAGTCTGAAGTAATTTAGCGATTTCCTTCAAGGCCTCCTCAGATTGGGGCTTAATTTCAGATTTACCTGTATCAAAGAAAATACCATAAACTGCTACTTTGCCGGAATTGCGGATACTATTGGCCAGACTGGTGGCATTTGCCACAATATGTTGTTTCATTGCTTCTTTCTCAACAATATTTACGGTGTAATCTTCTCCGCCGTTAAAAACTGTGACCTTAACCCAGGTTTCTATATTATTCTTAGTTATTTTTAGTGTGACTTCATCGACATAAGAATTATTAAAAACTTCCTGTCCGCCCTCAACTTTAATAGCATTGCTATAATTACGGAGAATCTGTGTAGGACTGGCAACTTTCGAATTCTCTTTAATGTGATAACTCAATAAGTAGTGGCGCCCTTCGATTAGTACCTCTTTTTCTTCATCAACCATAAACTCAAGGCTGTTAAACTCGAAGTCTTCGTAACCTTCAATATAATAGCCGGGCATTCGATTAAAGAGAGGCGGATCTTTACTACCTTCTACATCAGTCTCGGCAAAAGAGATGCCGATCGGGATTAATAAAACCAAACATAACAAGCTGATGATCTTAAAAGTTCTCACCCTATCTCCTCCTTTTTAGTAAGATTAATCATAGAACTATATAATTATATTTATGATAATATTCTTCTCTCAACAAAAACTAAACAAAAATAGTAAAAAACGGCCAGGTAATTGCAGAACTTACTTTTCAGATTATTGCGGAAGAAAGGAAGAGCCCAGCGATTTAGGCAATAAAATTATAAAAATGCAGGGAATGTTTAGTTAATATAGAATAATTATAATGTTACAGGAAAGAATTTACACAAACAAGTATACCTCAGTGGTTTTATATTGTTGCTATTATATGTTTGAGGATTATTCTCCCCCTATTTACGGGTCAGGAAATAAAGGAAAGAAACTTTCTCGGTGTTAATGAGTTAACCGCTCGCAAGTAAGAGAGGGAGGTAGGTATGGATTTTAAGATCAAAGAAGCCAAACCAGAAGCCGCTTCCAAAGAAAAGTATACCTATAGGGATTATCTTACTTGGTCCCATGAGGAAAGATGGGAACTGATTGACGGAGTTCCTTATAATATGACCCCAGCACCGTCCAGAAGACATCAGGAAGTTTTAGGCGCCTTGTATGTTCAGTTTTTTCTGTTTTTAGAAGGAAAACCCTGCAAGGTTTATCTTGCTCCATTTGATGTCAGAATTCCGGAAGAAGATAAGGAGGATCAATTGATTCAGACTGTGGTCCAGCCTGATCTGGTTATTGTTTGCGATCAAACAAAATTAGATGAGAAAGGCTGTAAAGGTGTTCCGGATTTGGTCGTAGAGGTTCTCTCCCCGCATACTGCCGGCAAAGACCTCAAGCTTAAAATGGATTTATATGAACGGGTAGGGGTTAAAGAATACTGGGTGGTCCATCCAATTGATCAGACACTGCTCGTTTTTAAATATAAAGAAGGAAAGTATATTAAACCAGAATCTTATATTAAAGGAGATAAGATTTTGGCAAGTATTCTTGTGGATGAGTTGAGCATAGATTTAGCTAAAGTATTTATGGAATAAAATATTTATTACTGGTTTCATATTGTACAGGGAATGCATTATATTTAATTCGAAGTATAACGTTTATATCCGAAATAGTTCGGATACAACAATAAAAAACGTATATCTTGAATGTCGGGTATGAGAGAGTTATGTGAAATGGCTTAAAGGGAAAAAAGGAGGGATTATAATTTATATTTTAAGGAATTTCATGTATCTTGATAATCAACTTTTAGAGGATTATTTATCTGCCATTAAGGGTGAATTGTATGAAGAGGAGACAATCGTCGAAAGGGAAGAACATATTGGTGGCGGTTCGATAGGAGCAAAGGTAGCCAGTTTTCATGGAGAGGGAAATAAGGGAAAAACCACTGGCCGTGAAGTTATAAAACGTGTAAAAAAGACGGATTCTGCATTATTTCAAGAATTATATAGTATCCTTGAGTCCGAACAAGCATTTAGTTATTATGAAATAATCACACCGGATATTTGGGGAGGGTATTAAACGTGATTCTATGTTGGAAGTAAATGTTTCTGCTAGGTTTTCCATATTCGATGGATTAACTGATCTAGTAGAACAAATGGGGTCGTTGGCAAATATGATAGAAACAACTACTGGCCAAAATATTATTGATAATGATGCGGCTGTGGCAATGGAAGGATTAAAGAGCCTAGGGCAAATGCAAAGTAATAAAGGTATATCGTGTGTTTTCAATTTTAAAAGTTCCCCGGATTATAAATTAATTTCTTATCTCAGTCCTAAATATCTTAGAGTTGAAAAGGATCAAATGATTGGTGAGTTAACGTTATTTTGTAAGGTGCAACGCCTTTTGACTGAAGAAGAGGAATTTGAGTTAGTGGATCTTTTTTCGGGTTTTAAGAACTTGGGATTGAATCGCGAACAAAGAAGGAAACTGGATTTTCCAGAAGATTTAGCCATGCCCGATGAATTAAGTGATACTGTTAAAGGGCCTGCAGCTATTGTTATCCCCATTGCGGTATATCGATAAAGACCACTTCACATAACACAGCATTCAAGCTGACGGGGCGCGGTTTGAAAAATAGAAGAGTGCCCACGGAAGTATTTATTCATGAAGTGAATCAGGAAAGAAAAATCATGAAGGGTACGCGCCCACATCCTCGTGCCC
>DHOO01000084.1:1492-4079 GCA_002409975.1 Firmicutes bacterium UBA5388 | reverse complement strand
ACGTCTTGAATGCCAAACGTTAGCCGAAATTGGCCGGGGAACACCCGACGTCCTGTCGGGTTAAAAAACAACTGCTTGGGTCACTCCTTATGTGTCTCATTTCCTAGGACCCGAGCAGGAGGTATAATTAAAAACCGAATGTTACGAACTCTCTTATGTATTTTTGCTATGCTATAAGCATAAAAGAACTCGACATTATAACTGTGGCGACTTGTAAATTTTAAATTTCTTATACTCTTACTATACCACAAAATATGGGAAAATACAAGTCTTGTACTTATCGAAGTTAAGTGGTATTAAATGGTAGAGGTGATGAAATTTATGGAACAAAAAAGCATGACGGCATTGATAAGTGCATTTTCAAGAGCATATCATTCAGTGCAAAAGACAGAAAAGGTATTTGGATGATTACTTGGCAAAGAACATTCTGACGCAGAGTGAATACGAACAAATTGCAAGTAATATGTCAAAAGGTATCAAGTTTTTTAATCCATCATTTAAGGGTACACAGGAAGAAGCCCTGCGTTGGATTGTAGACAATCAGCTATCTCCGTCCCCACTTGGCAGAGCGGCATTTGCAGAAAAAGCACTTGCAAATGCTGTGAAAATTGGTGCAAAGCAATATTTGATTTTTGCTGCGGGATATGATACATTTGCATATCGCCAGCCTGACTGGGCATCAAAAATTCAAATTTTTGAACTTGACCATGTTCTCATGAGTTCTGATAAGCAAAAGCGCATCCAATCAGTAGCTACTGAAATCTCCTCCAATTTGCATTATGTATCTGTAGACTTTACGGAGAACGGTTGGAAAGGCAAATTACTTACCTGTTCAGCGTTTAATCAAAGAAATATTAGTTTTTGCAGTTTGCTTGGAATAAGTTACTATTTGTCGAAACAGGTTTTTACACACACAATCAGTATTATTTCAAGTGTTGTCCCAAAAGGTAGTAGTATTATTTTTGATTATCCGGATGAGGATACTTATACCCAAAAAGCAGGGGAACGAGCTAAAAGGCAAGTGGCAATGGCTGGTTTAGCAAATGAAAAAATGCTTGCAAGTTACTCTTACTTGGAGATGGAAAAACTATTGGGTGACAGCAATTTCCTCATTTATGAGCATTTAACGCCAGAACAAATAACAGAGCAATATTTCAAAACATATAACCAGTTAAATTCAGAACATCCTATTACAGCCTTTGACAATGTGAATTATTGTTTAGCGGTAAAGCAATAAACCAACATGAAAAGATAAACAAGACTTTACCAATACTAACTCTAAAATATTAGTAGGTATTGAGTAGGGGGAGGGATTGCAGGGTGTCCGACGTCCTGTCGGACTCGGCTTCGTGGGACGGCCAACATCAGCTAACAAAACCATTACTGCAAGGGCTCGGGCAGGTAGTGCATGAAGCAAAGCCTCTGAAGAAAGAGCATGAAGTATGCCGAGCCACATCGTCAAAGCAACCAAGTCGGTCAGTGCATTAGCCCGCCAAGTCTGGCTGGGCATGAGCACTTCCCTGTAAGCTTTGACGAGGTCGGCAATGCCAAACGTTATCTGCAATGCCTAATTTAAGAAAAACGTGGTAAAATAATAGTAGGAAATTTTTTGGGTTAATTATTTGAGTGGGGGGAGAAATTTGAAAGAGCAATTTTGCGAAGTTCCACATGATTATAGAGAAGATATTGAAAAAGCCGTGAGAATTCTTAAAAATGAAGGATGTAAAGAGATATACTTATTTGGCTCATTAGCTGAGGGAAGAATTAATGAAGGTTCAGATATAGATTTAGCAGTTAAGGGATGCCCAAATGGAGAGTATTTCAAGATTTTAGGTAAGCTTCTTCTTGAGTTAAATCATTCTGTGGATTTAATTAATTTAGACAGAAAAAGCGATTTTGCTCGATTTATAGAACAGGAAGGGGTTCTAGTAAGTGTTCATTGATAAGGTAGTATCGCAGATACAATTTGAAATACGGCAAATTGATAGACTGATTGATATGTATAGAACGTTATTAATGGATTGTAAAGATAAAGAACCTGACTTAGTGGAGATTACAGCAATGGCTTCTGTTCTCCACTCTTTTTATAATGGCTTGGAAAATATTTTTGCGATAATAGCTAAACGAATAGATGAAAGGTCCCTTTCTGGTGAACAATGGCATAAAAAACTTTTATCTGAAATGGCTAAGAAGACACAAAAACGAAATATGGTAATATCAGAAGTTTTAAAAGAAAAATTAGTAGAGTATATGGGTTTTAGGCATTTCTTCAGACATTCATATTCATTTATTTTAGAATGGGAAGAATTGAGGAGGCTGATTTTGCCTTTAAATGAAGTGTGGAGTGAGTTTAAAAAAGAATTAGAGGAATTCCTAAATGGCCTAAATCAAGATAGCGGGCACAGCAGATAACACGGCATTCAAGCTGGCGGGGCGCGGCATTTCCGATGAAAGAAGGCCTTGGAAGTTTCAATCGCGAAGTGAATCAGGAAAGGAAAATCATGGAGAATACGCGCCCACATCCTCGTGCCCAAGTGCAGTCGCACCTGCGGGCGAAAGCATAAAGGAAAGAAAGCCCGCTTAGGGC
>DHOO01000084.1:0-1315 GCA_002409975.1 Firmicutes bacterium UBA5388 | reverse complement strand
CACGATGACGTCTTGAATGCCAAATGTTATATAACATATGAGGCAAAAGACCGTCGGGCCCTGCCACGGCTTTGATAAAGAAAGTTTATAGAGTAACTGTAATGGGCATTGGTAGAAAAAAGTGTAGTAGGGATAATTCATATAACCTTTAGCAGACTTAAAAATGCAGTCTGCTATTTTTATGGAAAGGATACTTTACATTTCCTTAAAATAAGATATAATTAAATCATGGAAAGTAAACTTTCCATAGGGAGGAGGTTTATTTTTGAAAAATCGTTTAGAAGAAATCAGAAAAGAACGAGGTATTAAACAGGAAGAGCTGGCAAACGCACTTGAGGTTTCGAGACAAACAATAGGTTCTTTGGAAAATGGCAGATACAATCCATCTATTATATTAGCTTTTAAGATAGCTCGTTATTTTGATATGAGCATCGAAGAGATTTTTATATTTGAGGAGGATAATATATGAAAAAGTCAATGTTGTATACAGGAATAGGATATATGTTGTTTGGACTCATGAGTATTGCAATTGCTCTAATATTCGAATTTAAATTTGAAAGCTTTTTGTGGGGATTAGGCGGTGCTGGTATGGGGCCAGGAATTATGATGGTATGGAAATATATGCATTGGTCAAAACCTGAAAATCGTGACGAGTATAACGAGAGATTGAGGATTGAGAAAATTGAAATGGCAGATGAACGAAAAGTAATGTTGCGAGATAAAAGTGGCCGTATCACATACCTCATTATGCTGGGAGTATATTGCGTACTCTTGATGATATTCTCTTTTTTAGTAACAATAGAATGGTTTATGCCTTTTGCAAAATATATCGTTATCGTATTGAGTATGCTACTAATTTTTCAGTTTGCTTGTGGAATTATTGTCTTTAATTATCTAAATAAGTGATTATGAGTAGAACTGTATCTGTAGTTAAGACACATATTTTATAAAATGTACATTAGATAAACAGGGCTTTGTGAGATTTGAGGGGCTGACGTCCTGTCAGCCTCTGAACAGGTGGGGGCCTCCCACGTTACATAACACTGCATGACCGTTCGTGCTGGGGGGACAGACTCTGGAGTAAAGCTAGCACATACGCTTTCACCAAGATAGGAGTTATCTAAGGTTCAAGCGTATCGGTCATGCCCGTCCGTTATGTGAAATCGGACTTTGAATGATAGAAAATATATGGGTATAAAGTTTTAAATGGAGTAAAATAATCGCTGTTGAAATAAAGGGAAAATTTAGATAGAATGTAAATGAGAAAAGAAAAGGATTTGTGGAATGAAGAATGTATTTGTCAAGTGAAAAGTAC
>DHOO01000134.1:21275-48414 GCA_002409975.1 Firmicutes bacterium UBA5388 | reverse complement strand
AGCCTTTCTATGGTTGAACTTGAGGTTAAACAGATTGTCTTTTGAGTTTCGTTAATTGAACTTCTGCCGACCGTAGATCTCAGTTAGCGCCATGATCGATTTCTGTTGTAGGTTGAAACATTTAGAAACGATGGTTAGCAGAAGGATTAGCGTTTAATAAGCGGAAAAGTATAGAGGATCTCCAATTACTAAGGGGAGGAATGTAGATGAGAGAGATAAATGTGGCACAGGTTACTGAGACTGTCGCTCAATTATGTATTGATGCTTGTCTTTATCTCGGTGATGATGTGGTGGAACTGCTCAGGCAAGCCAGAAAGAAAGAAGTATCAGATTTTGGTTGCTATATTTTTGAGCGTTTACTTGAAAACTTAAATATTGCTGCAGAACAAGAAATTCCGATCTGTCAAGATACGGGGATGACTGTGGTTTTTCTTAAGATTGGCCAGGAACTTCATTTTACCGGAGGTAATTTAACAGATGCTATTAATAAAGGGGTCCGCCTCGGTTACCAAAGAGGCTACCTTAGAAAGTCAGTTTTAACCCCGCTGGAGAGGGTAAACACTAACGATAATACCCCGGCGGTAATCCATACAGCGATAGTTCCAGGCGATCGCTTAAAGATTATTGTTGCTCCTAAAGGAGGGGGTAGTGAAAATATGAGTCGCTTAAAAATGCTTAAACCTGCTGACGGAATCGAAGGGATTAAGAAGTTTGTTTTAGAAACCATTGTTGAGGCCGGAGCAAGTCCTTGCCCGCCAATCATTTTAGGGATCGGTATTGGTGGGACTATGGAAAAAGCGGCGCTTATGTCTAAAGAAGCTTTATTACGGAGAGCCGGAACCTCGAGTTCTGATCCAATAGTCGCTAAATTGGAAAAAGAAATGCTAGAACTAGTTAATAAAACAGGGATTGGACCACAAGGTCTTGGTGGTAATGTAACGGCTTTAGCGGTTCATATCGAAACGTATCCGACTCATATCGCCGCACTACCGGTGGCGGTTAACATCCAGTGTCATGCGGCACGCCACCAGGAAGCAATTTTGTGAGGAGGAAAAGTAATGAGTAAAATAAAACTGATTCAAGCGCCGGCAATCCAAGAGCAGATTACCAAGTTGCTCATTGGTGAAAAGGTTTATCTTTCCGGGGTGATTTATACGGCGAGAGATGCTGCCCACCAAAGGCTAGTTAACCAGTTACAAGCAGGTCAACCTCTGCCTTTTGAATTAAAAAACCAAGCGCTCTTTTATGTAGGGCCCAGCCCGGCAAAACCCGGACGAGTACTCGGCGCTTGTGGCCCAACGACTAGTAGTAGAATGGATAGTTATACCCCAATTTTATTAGAAAAAGGGCTAAAAATGATGATTGGGAAAGGGCAACGCTCCGCAGAGGTAGTGGACGCCATCAAGAGAAACAAAGCAGTGTACCTAGTGGCCATTGGCGGAGCGGGCGCATTAATGTCTCAATGTATAAAAAAAGCTGAGTTAGTTGACTATCCTGATTTAGGCGCGGAAGCAATTCGCCGCTTGGAAGTGGAGAAGATGCCCTTGATTGTGGCGATTGATTCGCAAGGTAATAATCTGTTTGCGGTTGGTCCAAAACAGTATGCGAGGGAATAGGCATGAGATCATAGTAGGTGAAATGAGACTGAGTGTACTTAGCAACTTAAGAAATTTAAGATTGTATTAGGCAACCCGGAAGGGTTGTTTTTTGTATGAAAAACCGGAAAGAAAGAAACCATAAGAAGGCTATTAAAGAAAAAGCGAGGAGGTTTTTTAGTGGCTGAAGTGACGGTGTATACTACTTCCACCTGTCCTTGGTGTCTTAAGCTAAAAGATTTTTTACAGGACGAGGGGATACCTTTTGACGAAGTGAATGTAGGCCTGGATTCAGCGGGAGCAAAGCGGATGGTCGAAATCACGGGTCAACGTAGTGTTCCGGTAACAACGATTGGCGATCAAATAATTATCGGGTATGATCCGGAGGGCATCAGAGAGATCCTGAACAGTAGTGAAGGGTGATAAGGTGGAGACAAAGAGCTATGATGTGATCATCGTTGGGGCAGGACCTGCAGGGATGACTGCGGCGGTGTACTGCCTCCGTAAAGGCTTACGCACCTTGGTGATTAGTAAAGATATTGGTGGTCAAGTTAACTGGACAACCCTAGTAGAGAACTATATGGGTTTTATGAGGATTGAAGGACCAGAGCTCATGCAGAGGTTTAAAGAACAACTTAAAGGGGAAAATGGCGCCATTATCGAGGATGAAGCAATTAACCTCTGGCACAGGAAAGAAGGGTTTGTAGTTAATGGTAAAAAGAGCGGAGAACATTTAGGAAAAGCGATCATTGTAGCTACCGGGAAAAGGCCGAAGATGTTAGGGGTAGTAGGAGAGGAAAGCTTTAGAGGAAAAGGGGTTAGCTATTGTTCAACCTGTGACGCCCCATTATTTCGCGATGCTTCCGTAGTAGTGGTTGGAGGAGGAAATTCAGGGGTCCAAGCAGTGATTGATTTGTTGGCGAGTAACGCCCGGCAAATTTATTTAGTGACTAATCTGGAATTGTCAGCAGACCACGTTTTAGTAGACAAAATTAGCAACCACCAGAAGGTACGAATTTATACTTACCATCAAGTTACAGCCATCCACGGAGATAATATGGTTACTGGGGTCGCAATTCGAAATCTCCAGTCTGGTAAGGAAGAGCAACTGCGAGTGGAGGGGATTTTTATTGAGATTGGGTTAGAACCCAATAGTGAATTTCTGGAGGATCTTTGGAAAAATAACCTGGGTGAAGTGGTGATCGATTGCCACTGCCGGACCAATATTTCCGGGATCTTTGCTGCCGGCGATGTCACTCACACCCCGGAGAAACAGATTATTGTGGCTTCAGGCGAGGGGGCGAAAGCGGCGATTAAAGTCTGGGAATATCTAATGAACGTAGGAAGTACAAGGAATGAAGAGAGAAAGTATATACCCCCCGCAGAGCGGGGGGAAGTTTATGCTCCCATTAAAGGAGGTTGATTTTAGAAACAACGGCAGATCGTATTAAAGCGGTTGGAGGGATGTACTGTCACAAAACCAGGTGGGCACGGAAGTTTTCTACTGGATACTTTTAGAGCGGATAGCTGTAAAATTTGTAAAACTGACAGGATTCGTTGAATATTGGAAAGTCCCAGGGTTCCGTTTTGGAGGATAAATTGGGCTTGATTTAACCGGCGAAGAATGTCATTTTTTGGACCAGAGGCTAGAGGTAAGTTTCTTACTCCTCCGCGGATTAATTCAATACGGTTGCTTAGATCTGCTGCGATTGCCGGAGTAAGAGCACTGGGGTTACCGAGAAATTCCGCAACCGCCTGGGAGACCTCCTCAATTCTTCGTAAAACACTACATGCGCTACTCATTTAATCACCTCCCGCTTTATTTTATGAAAAAGCAAACGGGAGGAAATCAAATAATGTAAAAACAAGATTATATAACAAACAGTTCTTATTTTTTACTATAGTCAATGAGATCAATTAGGACCGGAAAAGGCTGTCATTCAACACGAGCGACCAGCGACGAGTTACGAGCTGCGAGAAGTAGTCATTGATTCAATCACTCTGATAATTGCGGTACCGGCATCGGATAAATTACTCTCCGCCATGGTTTTGATATACTCCTGGCGATTTTGGTAAAGGATTTCAATTTTATTTTTAAGGATAGTTTCATTAATTTCTTCTTCATAGAGCAACATACTAAAATTCTGCCCTTTGAATGATTGCGCGTTAAGAATTTGATCTCCCCGACTTGAACTTTTAGGCAGAGGAATGAGGAGATTTGGTTTTTTTAAAGCTAACAGTTCAAAAAGGAAATTAGCTCCGGCTCTCGAGACACAGAGATCGGCTGCGGCCATGATGGCAGGGAGTTCCGACCCAATGAATTCAAATTGTTTGTACCCTTTAAACCCGGTTAAGCTGTGGTCGATGTTTCCTTTTCCACAAATATGAGCTACTTGGTACTTAAGAAGTAAATCAGGGAGAATGGCCCGGATCATATTGTTGATGCGAACAGAACCGAGACTGCCACCGGTGACAAGGATTACAGGTTTGGTCTCGGTAAACCCACAGAGCTTAAGACCTTCTTCTTTAGAACCGGAAAGTAATTCAGGTCGAATTGGATTTCCAGTAAGGATCCCTTTACCTTGAGGTAAATGCTTTAAAGTTTCAGGAAAGGTAGCGCAAATAGCTGAAGCAAAAGGAAGCGTAATGCGGTTAGCCAGACCGGGAGTAAGGTCTGATTCATGGAGCACCACGGGGATCTTATTAAGCCATGCTCCAATCGTGACCGGAACTGAAACAAATCCTCCTTTGGAAAAGACAATATTAGGACGGAGCTTTTTAAGTAGCTTGTAAGATTGAAAGAGACCCTTAATTACGCGAAAAGGATCTGATAAATTTTGTTTCGAGAAGTAACGCCGGAATTTTCCGGTAGCTATCGGATAGTAGGGGATCTTTTTGTCATGGATTAACTCCTGCTCGATCCCATCAAAGCTGCCGATATATATTACTTCCCAACCTTTATTCTGCAGTTTTGGGAGGAGCGCTAAGTTTGGCATAACATGTCCGGCTGTTCCTCCACCAGTTAAGATTATTCTTTTCAATTTAGGTCACCCCTTAATAAGCAAATTATGATCAAAAAAGAATTAAGAATTAAAAAAGATGAATAGATGAATATATGTAATGTTCGCTACTTATTCTACCAAACCTCTTGGAGAAAGTATTAACTAAAAAAAGCTAATAAAAACTTAAATTTTCTTTAACCACAAATCTTGATAGCCTAATATGATTAGATCACAAAAAGCAAAATACCATTGACGCTCATTTTTTATCGACTTTCTAAAGCTCAATTTCGGTCGCAATACGGCTTCTCAATAAAAATGTGACATGTGATTGGCTTTATACCTCCATGTATTTTTACCCCTAATCTCACTAAGAAAATCTGATAAAAAATTAAATTCACTTCCATATTTCTTTTTGGGTCTAATCCTAAGGTAAGTTAAAAGGTGATTATGCATAATTATGCAATTCCTTTAGTTAAAAAAACGTTAAAGAATAGTAGAGCTGTTCAATCAGAAAATTGACAAACAACCGGAAGATGATATAATTTTTGAATAAAGGAATTGGGAAAGAAAGTGAGGAGTTATAAAGAATATGGCTAACTCGGCAGTCAATGATTATCTAGCCACCACTAAACCCACTGATATCAATGGGGGATTCTTAGCTTATTTGGCCAATCTCACGGAAGTGGCTAAAGTTGCCCCATCTATTGCTAGAGATATCGTCTTTGAGCTCAGAGATCAAAGGAGTAATTTGAAACTAATTGCTAGTGAAAACTACTCTTCTCTCCCTACTCAGTTAGCAATGGGGAATTTATTAACGGATAAATATGCTGAGGGTTTTCCTTACCATCGTTTTTACGCTGGATGTGATAATGTGGACAGCGTAGAAAGTTACACCAGTAAACAAGCTTGCAAGCTATTTGGAGTTGACCACGCTTATGTTCAGCCCCATAGTGGGGCAGATGCTAACTTAGTTGCTTTCTGGGCGATTCTTAATGCCAGAGTAAAAACCCCAGAATTGGAAAGACTGGGAGTAAAAGATCCTACGCACATGAACCAGGAAGATTGGAATAAACTCCGTAGCCTTTTGGGTAACCAGCGACTCTTAGGAATGGATTATTATGCGGGTGGACATTTAACCCACGGTTATCGGCATAATGTGTCCGCTCAAATGTTTGAGGCTTTTGGCTATGGGGTTAATCAAGAAACGGGCTTCTTAGATTATGATGAAATTCAGAAGATGGCTGTAGAGCTTAAACCCTTAATTTTGCTAGCGGGTTATAGCGCTTATCCACGGGCGATTAATTTCAAACGTCTTCGTGAGATTGCCGATCAGGTTGGTGCAGTACTGATGGTGGATATGGCCCATTTTGCGGGTTTGGTTGCCGGTGGGGTCTTTACCGGAGAGTTTAACCCCGTGCTTCATGCTCAGGTAGTGACGACCACTACCCATAAAACTCTGCGTGGCCCTCGTGGTGGTTTGATTTTATGTACAAAAGAATTTGCTGACCATGTGGACAAGGGGTGTCCACTGGTAATGGGCGGACCTCTTCCTCATGTAATGGCGGCCAAAGCTGTAGCTTTAACTGAAGCTAATACGCAAGAGTTTAAAGATTATGCCCACCGGGTGGCGGACAATGCGAAGAGTCTGGCCCAGGCTTGCATGGAACAAGGGATGAGCGTGCTTACTAATGGAACAGAAAACCATCTTCTGCTGATTGATGTTCGTCCTTTCGGTCTTACTGGTCGACAGGCTGAGAGCGCAGTGCGGGAGTGTGGAATTACTTTGAACCGCAACTCTTTGCCTAATGATACTAATGGAGCGTGGTATACTAGTGGTTTACGGCTTGGAACCCCTGCTATTACTAGTCTGGGAATGGGTTCCGCTGAGATGAAAGAGATTGCGATTTGTCTCAAAAAAGTCTTAAGTAATACTCAACCACAGCGTATTGAGGCGGGACCGAATGCGGGTAAGACCAGTAAAGCCCGGTATGTAATTGCGAAAGAAGCTAAAGACGAAGTCAGTTCCCACGTAAAGTCTTTACTTGAGCGTTTCCCGGTCTACCCCGAGTTAGACTTGGATTTTCTGTTGAAGTATTTTGCTTGATTAATATATTTATAAATTAAAAAAGGAAGATTAAAGTAATCTTCCTTTTTTAATACCTTAAAAGTAATTACCTTACTTTAGTAAAAAACATTTGAGAGGAATATTTAGAGTTATTGACGAGAAAGTTAGCATCTGATCTATGATATAATTGGAGAAACAATTGAGGATTTAAGATTTTGGAGGCAGTGGATTTTGAGTGATAAAATCAAACTAGTCTATGCCACCTCAAAGGGCGAGTTAAGGTTTGAGCCGGAACTAAAGGCCTTAGGTGCCGCTGGTGAAGAGTATTGGGAATTGACCGAGGAAGATTTGATTCCTCTACCTCCAGGGGCTAATCTCTTTTATTTACCGGGAAGACAACCTTTGGGGTTAGAGATTAAAACCGGTGAAGTAGAGAAGATTGATGAACAAGAGATTACAGCAGTGGCGGCTATTCTTCCTCAGGGTTATACTAGGCTGCTACTCCCTGCTTACCAAAGACTGCCGGCAGCGCCCCGCTTACCTTTGTTTGGCTACACAGCTGTGGCCTTCATGGGCGAGCAGCTGTATGTGGCGGCCCGTTGTACCGATGATTTAAAAAAGTGGGACCCATTAGTATATAACTTGCCGGCCTTACCTACATTAATTAAGGAAAAAATAGCTAGCTATCCGAGAAATCGTATTTTAAGACAATTAGCAAAGTGCGCTCAGGAATATCATTGTTTTACCGCCCAGAATATATTTTACGAAAGATGGGAAGGAGGGATTCCGGTCTCTCCGACTTGTAATGCCCAGTGTCTGGGTTGTATTTCTAAACAGGTGGCGGAGTGTTGTCCTTCACCCCAAGGAAGAATTAACTTTCATCCCTCAAGTGAGGAAGTAGTTGAGGTCGCTCTCCCCCATCTTGATGGTGAAGAGGCCATCATCAGCTTTGGACAAGGCTGTGAGGGTGAGCCGTTACTTGCTTGGCCGGTTATTAAGGAAGCGATTACAGCTATCAGAAAGAAAACAAGTAAAGGTACAATTAATATAAATACCAACGCCGGGCTGCCCAAGGCTTTGGAAGAACTGGCCGAGGTAGGGCTCAACTCGGCAAGAATCAGTATTTTTTCTATGGATCCGGATTTTTATTGTTTTTACCATCAACCACAGGGTTTTGATCTTTTGCAAGTAGGAGAATCTATTCGGCGTTTACGGAAAAGGTCGGTCTTTGTTTCTTTAAACTTGTTAGCATTGCCGGGGTTTACCGATCGAAAACCGCAAATGGAAAGAATGTTTCAATTTCTTGATGAGCACCCGGTGAATATGATTCAAATTCGGAACTTAAATATCGATCCGGACTTTGTGTGGGGGAAAATGAAGAAAGAAAGAAAAGCGCTCACCGGAGAGGTTATTGGAATGGCTAATTTTTTGGATGAATTGGCGGCGAAGTTTCCTGAGATTATAGTAGGGAACTATAGTCGAGCGCTTTAAACCAAGGCGGATATTGATAGTAGGTCGGGAACGGTAAGATAAAACTTTTTGTTTGATGGATGGAGAACTCAGTTTGAAGATATTGTCTGTAAATAGCGGAGAATTCCTTTTGAAATACTGAGGGCGATCTTTTCTCGATAGTTTTGGGTTTGGAGGAGGGTGGCTTCTTCCGGGTGAGAAAGAAAGCCCACTTCAATTAAGACCCCGGTAATTCCGGGCTGTTCAAGGATGAAATAACTGCCGGGAGCAGCTTTTTGTGGGATGGTTTGGGTTTTATTTAATTCTTCTTGGATGATTAAGGCTAGCTTTTTACTTGAAGGATTCCGGTAATTATAAAAAGCTACCATGCCGCGTCTGGTGCGGTCGGTGGACCAGTCACAATGGATGCTAACAATAAACAGACTCTTGGAAGTTTTCGCTTTGGCGATGCGAGCCAGCAGATCGCGACGGTGTCTTCCTGTTCGCCCCGGAATGAACGGAGAAAGTTCAGTATCGGTTTCTCTCGTCATCGGCACGTTTAATCCGCTCTGCTGGAGTTGAGCGCGGATTTTTAGAGCAAGATCAAGGTTAATATCTTTTTCTAGGTTACCTTGGCGATCTTTAGTGCCACCATCAACTCCTCCGTGACCGGGATCGATTACAACAGAGGTCCGATGTAATTTGCCTTCGGTAAACTCTGTTCCCAAGAAATAGGGGAGCAGGAGCGGTAGACAGAATAAGATACCGAGGAGATATAGGAAAAGAAAAGTTTTCTCCCTGGAAAGAATGATAATCCGCATTTCAGTCCTCCATAGCTACTCTCCTCTGCTTCACTGGATCCAATAATTACTTATTTTTATGCTGGAATTTTCTATTTATGTTGGCTTTTGGGGCAAGACTTAATAATAGAAAAATGAATGCCGGCTACGAAGAGCAACATTTGCTTGCGAGTCTTATTTTGTTTAAGGGTAAGGCCTAAGAAGCCTACAGTGGTAAGCTTATATCGGCGGTAAACGATTAAGGTTTTTTAAAGGAGACGATTAGCCGGGACGATAGGGGAGGAGGTCATCCAATGTTGCGGCGAAGATGGTGGCAAGACTTACAGCGTATAATCCCAGCTCAAGTTCTTTTTGTGCTCGGAAGTTTACAGAACTATGGCTTTGAGGCTTATTTAGTCGGAGGCGCCCCCCGTGATTTACTTTTATCGAAGAGGCCACAAGACTGGGATGTAACGACGAACGCCTCTCCCGACAGAGTAAGAGGAAGTTTTGAGCGGACGCTTTCCTTAGGCGAAAAATTTGGTACGATACAGGTTTTAATTAATGATTATCAGGTTGAAGTTACAACGTTTAGAAGAGAAGGGGAATATAGCGATGGGAGACGTCCGGATCGGGTCGAGTTTACCTCTTCGCTCTCAGAGGACCTTTCGCGGCGTGATTTCACCATTAACGCGATCGCGCTTGACCCGTTAAAAAAAAAGCTGGTGGATCCTTTTGGAGGAGTGCGAGATCTCAAACGGAGATTGGTGCGAGCAGTAGGAGATCCCGAAGTTCGATTTCAAGAGGATGCTTTACGCATGCTGAGGTTTTTCCGTTTCCAGTCAACCCTGGGTTTCCGGGGCGAACGCCGAACAGAGGGTGGAATCAAACCTGAAATTTTGATAAAGATTAGCGCGGAACGGATTAGAGAAGAATTAACAAAGTTACTGGTCTCTCCTTTTCCCGAGCTGGGACTTTACGGGATGGCAAGAACCGGATTGTTGACCACAATTATTCCTGAGTTTATTCCCATCTGGCAAGAGGATAATGCTTTATTTCACCATCTAGTCGCCACCGTTAAAGCGATCAAACCTCAAGCGGAGTTGAGGTGGGCGGCTCTGCTCCACGATCTGGGAAAAGCCAGCAGCAAGGTGGTTGTTGGCAATAAAGTTCATTACTATGGTCACGATCAGGTGGGGCAGGAACTAGCAGCCGGCATTCTGGAACGGTTACGGTTTTCGGGCAGCTTTTGTCAGAAGGTCTTAACTTTAGTGCGGTGGCATATGTTCACGGTCGATCCAATGATTTCTGATGCAGCTCTCCGCCGTTTAGTGATCAAAGTTGGAGAGGAAAATATTAAAGATTTATTGGAAGTAAGAAGGGCCGATCTGGTAGGGACAGGAGGACCTTATTATCGGGCTCAGGAGGTACTGTCGCTTTTTGCCAGACGGGTTGAGGCCTTACTCACGGGGGAGACCGTTTTCTCCAGAAAGGACTTAGCGATTAATGGCCAAGATGTAATGAGTTTTCTTGCTTTGCCTTCCGGTCCCAAGGTGGGAGAGGTCTTGCAGGAAGTTTTTTACTGGGTAACAGAAGATCCTGAACGTAACAAGAAGGATCTGATTTTGAGTTATCTTGAAAAATTTCGATAAGCCAGCGTGCACGACTGCCATCTAAACCTTTGCTAATTACACTCATTTTTCCTAACTATAAAGCATAATTTGGTAAAAGCAGATTAACTATTAACTATTAAAAAAATAAGTAATAGCTCATGGTCAGGGAATGAAGAGTGAGTAGTTGGGAACTGGGGAGATGGTATGAGAGTGGGGAAGCAGGGAAAAGGGAAGAGATTTAAAGCCAAAGTAGCTGATTTTTTTGAATTGCCCTCTGATGTTATTTTAGATCTTCCCCGCTTGGTCTTAACGGGAAATCAGCGTCTCCTGATCGAGAATCACCAGGGAATAATAGAGTATGCCAAAGAAGTGATTAGGATTAATACTCCCATCGGGGAGCTAAGAATTAGTGGAGAAGATTTAAAGATAATACTAATCACTCAAGAACAGGTAAGCGTAGAGGGTCAGATCGATAAGTTAGACTGGAGAGAGCGGGGGGAGGATAATTGATCTCCCAGCGAATTATGGCTTTTTTCCAAGGCTATTTGGTGGTTATGATCACAGGCTATCATTGTGAAAAATTTATTAGTTTGGCGCTTACCAGTGGAGTAACTTTCTGGGATGTAAACAGAAAGACGCCGAAGCGATTTATCTTAAATCTAAGCGCTCAAGATTATCCTATCCTCCGACCTTACTTTTACCGAACCGGAACCAAAGGAAAGATTCTGCGGAGGAAAGGGGCGCCGTTCTTGTGGAGGAGAGTTAGGGCAAAAAAGGGATGGCTTCTGGGGATGCTCTGCTTTATGCTTACTATCAATATCTTATCTTCATTCATTTGGTTTGTAGAAGTGACAGGGGTCCAGGAGATTGAAAAAACTCGCATCCTTCAAGATCTTTCAGACTTAGGTCTTTACCCCGGAGTGCTAAGGAGTAAAATAGAGAAAAAAAGGGATTGGATGCTTAAGGAGCTTCGGATGCGTCTTCCTGAAGCAGTCTGGGTTTCTATCCGCTTAAAGGGAGTGGTGTCCCTGGTTACAGTCACAGAGAAAACTTTACCACCGCCTGCTGTCAGGAACGACGCCAATCTGGTGGCGGCTAAGGATGGTTTAATTACCAGCCTGTTAGTGATTGAGGGCACTCCTTTAGTTCACGAGGGAGATATGGTTTCCCGCGGCGATGTTTTAATCTTGGGGGAAAAAAGCCTTCAACATCTTGATGGTAGTATTGAGATCAAAAAAGTGAGAGCAGAAGGGAAGATCATTGCGCGGGTCTGGGAGGAAATTATTATCGAAGAACCGCTTGAGGTTTATCGACCAGTCATCACTTCCGGTCAACGTGTCGTCTATAGCTTAAGAATCAAAAATCGACTTTTCCCCATGTTTTCCAGAGGTAAACTGAGCGGAAGGTTTTCCCAGACCCGTTCTGGAAAGACTATTTTACGAGGAAGGAATAGACTTAGTTTAGTCGAATTAATTAAAGATACGTACCAGACTATAGACTGGAATCCAGTGGAGATTTCACCGGAAATAGCATTGACTAAAGCTAAAATAAAAGGAGAAGAAAGGATGGCCTTTTTACTTCCGTCAGGTTTAAAACCGCTTTCCACAAAGGAAGAATGGGAAGTAACAGAAGGAATTCTTAAATATCGTCTAGTGGTAGAGGCCCAGGAAGATATTGCTGCGCCTGAGTTAAAGGAGGAGAAAAAATAAGTTTGAGTCATTCCGAAATAACTCTAGAAATTAATCCGAAAATAGTCCCAATTCTATTTGGACAATTTGATCAGAATCTAAAAGAATTATCGGCAGCCATGGGTGTAGCTCTTACTGCTCGTGGCAATACTTTATTTCTTTCCGGCGCAAATGAAAAAGTAAACCAAACGCTTGAGGTATTAGAGCAATTAAGAAATCAAGCGGAAAAAGGAGTTATTCTAGGTCCTCATGAAATCAGATATACACTGGATGTATTAACGCGAGGAGATGAAAATAAAACAGAAGAAGAGAATTTTGCGGATACTCCGATTCAAATAACCAGTCGCGGGAAACGAATTGCTCCCCGGACTTTAGGGCAGAAAAAATATATTGAAGCCATCCGTGATCATGTCTTAACCCTTGGGATCGGACCGGCTGGCACAGGTAAAACTTATTTAGCTGTAACCATGGCGGTATCCGCCTTACAGAGCAAACAAGTAAATAGGTTGGTTCTGACGAGACCGGCGGTGGAAGCTGGAGAAAAACTGGGGTTTTTACCTGGGGATCTACAGGAGAAGGTTGATCCCTACCTTAGACCATTGACCGATGCCTTGTTTGATATTTTAGGCACTGAACTCTATCAGCGTTATATGGAACGCCGTATTATCGAGATTGCCCCCTTGGCTTATATGAGGGGCCGAACCTTAGAGGATTCTTTTATTATTTTAGATGAAGCACAAAATACCACCAGTGAGCAGATGAAGATGTTTCTGACCAGAATGGGTTGGGGTTCAAAGATAGTAGTAACAGGAGATATTACTCAAATTGATTTACCAAAGGGACAAGTTTCTGGTTTGGTTGAAGCTTCACAGGTCCTCCAGGATGTTTCGGGGATTGCTCTTATCTATTTAGAAGATAAAGATGTGGTCCGCCACGAAATGGTCCAGAAGATCATTCAGGCTTATGAAAGACGACCGAAAACAGTAGAAGGGGGAGAGACTCTCGGCTAGCAAAGGAGGCCTAGATATGGAAAACAAAGATTTTCACCTCTCTGAAAGAATAACTAACCGGCGACAGAGGAGAATTGCTTCTATTTTATTATGGATACGCCAGTTTTTTGCGCAGAAGGTGGTCAGAGAGAGAATACTGCTCTGTACAAGTTTTTTAGCAATTGTCGCCATTTTACAAATAGATCTTGTTCCCCAGGTCATTCAGGTACAATTAGGTGAACCCTACATTGGAGAAGATATTAGAGCCCCGCGCACGGTGGTTAATACGGAAAAAACCAAGGAATTAATGGATCAAGCGGCAGATCGGGCAGTTGAGGAGGCAAAAGATAAACCTGAGTATCAAATAATTAGTATTGAAGCTGGGGTAGAGGCTAGTAACAGGTTTAATAAAGTGTTTACTATTTTTGATCGGCAGCGACAAAAATCTGAAGATAATTCGGGAGACAATATTCCCATTTCTGCCCAATTATTACAGGAAATACGTAAAGAATTATTAACCGTAGATGAAAAGTTTACTGATCTTCCTGTAGAAACACTTAACGAGGTTATCACCCTCCCTGATGAGGACTATGAACGGATGAAAAAAAGCCTTCGTCAGCTTTACGTCTCTTTAGAAACTGAGGAGAAAATCAGTCAACAAAAAATAAACACGGTCAGAGCCAACCTTGCCCAGTATCTTGATAACGACCGCTTTCTTATCTTACCGCAGGACGCGCCAGTTCTCCAGCGTTTGTTGGAGGCGATGCTTTTTCCTAATTTGACGAGGGATGAATTAAAAATCCGTCAGTTACAGGATGAAGCAAGAAGAAGGGTGATCCCAGTTAAGATTGAAAAAGGGAATTTAATCTTAAGGGAAGGAGATATTGTCACTAATGAGCATATCCAGGTCCTTCGGGATCTATCGCTGATTGACAATCGAGGCAATCGGGTAATCATCTTTTTTAGTTTGGCGATCTTTTCCTTATTACTAATGGGGATTTGTCTCTTTTATATCTATTATTTTAAACGGGAGATTATTAAACAGGAACGCCATCTTTATCTCCTAGCCTTAATCTCGGTGGTAGTTTTAGCTGTTGCTAAGGCAATGAGCCTCTCTAATGTAGAATGGATGGAATATTTGATCCCGCTGTCTTTTGCTGGTATTGTCTTATCATTTTTAAGCGAACCACAACTTGCGTGGATCATTACCACTTTACTCAGTTTAATGATTGGGGTGATTCTCGACTTTAATCTATCCCTTACGGTTTACTATTTTATAAGTGGCACAGCTTCAATTTATAGCATGTTCAACCTGACACAGAGAAAAGAGATGATCCGAATGGGTCTATTGCTCTCAGGCGTCAATCTTTTTACGGTCATTACTTTAGGTTTCCTTTTTGGGACAAGGAGGTTGGGAAGTCAATTCGGGTTTGCCCTGGTGGCTGGGTTTAATGGAATTCTTTCAACGGCATTAGCCAATGGGTTTCTTCCTTTTCTTGAGCATCTTTTTGGCTTAACCTCACCTTTAAGTGTGTTGGAGTTGGCTAACCCCAATCTACCGTTATTAAAACGCTTGTTAATCGAAGCGCCGGGAACCTATCATCATAGTATTATTGTGGGAAACCTAGCTGAAGCGGCAGCTGATGCGATAGAAGCTGATAGTCTTCTGGTCAGAGTTGGTTCTTATTATCATGATGTTGGTAAACTACGGCGGCCATACTTTTTTGTCGAGAATCAGATTGGTGATGATAACCCTCATGAAAAACTCTCTCCTAATTTAAGTACTTTAATTATTACTTCTCATGTCCGGGATGGAGTGGAATTAGCGAGGACTTATGGTGTTCCAGGATGTATTGTTGATATTATCGAACAACATCATGGAACTGACCTCGTCCGTTACTTTTTCCAACAAGCGTCTGAACAAATCCAGGAAGAAAAGGAGTCGATTAAAGAGAGTGATTTCTCTTATCCCGGACCGAAACCCCGTTCCAAAGAGGCTGCTTTGGTAATGCTGGCTGATTCGGTCGAAGCCGCCGCTAGGGCGATGGGTAAGCCATCCTCTGCTCGCCTAGAGGTATTAGTGAACATGATACTAAAAGAACGGTTGGAATCTGGACAATTGGATGAAACAAACCTTACGTTAAGAGATCTGGATAAGATCAAAGGCGCGTTTTTGAAAGTTTTAGGTGGTATTTTTCATCACCGGATTAAATACCCGGAAATAGTCTCGATCGAAAGGAAGAGGATGGATGGGGGTAATAGTTAATAAGGAGCTGGCGGCTCCAGAGATCGACGAAGGGACAATTGCTTCTTTAGTTTCCCTGGGGGAGAGAATACTAGCGGCTTATGGTCGGAGCCAGGCGGAAGTTGGGGTGACGCTCACTGATTACCGGACCATCCAGGAACTGAATAGAGATTACCGGGGTGTCGATGCACCCACGGATGTCTTATCTTTTGCCTTAGAAGAAGGAGAAGAAGAGCCAGAAGATTTTAGCGAGCTGGAAGATCGACCCCCTCAGCTACTGGGCGATGTAATAATCTGTGTTCCGCGGGCGATCGAACAGGCTAAAGAATACGGTCATTCCGTGGCGCGTGAATTACATTATTTAGCAGCCCACGGTCTTCTTCATCTCCTTGGTTACGATCACCAGACAGCAACAGAGAAAAAGATGATGAGGGGAGAAGAAGAGAAGTTTCTCGTTGAGGAAGGATGGAGTCGGCTTAGTGAGGAATAAAAATATAATTGAGAGTTTTAACCGGGCAATTGATGGTTTGATTTATTGCTTCCGTACTCAAAGAAACACGCGGATCCACTTTTTGGCGGCATTTGCGGTTTTAGGTGTTAGTTTATGGCTGCATATTACCAAAGAAGAGATGTTATTGGTCTTTTTTGCGATTACCTTTGTCTTAATCGCCGAGACAATTAATACTGCGATTGAAGCCACCATTGATCTGATTACCCAAGAATACCATTCTCTGGCGGCCATTGCTAAGGATGTAGCAGCGGGCGCTGTTCTTTTAGCTGCTCTTAATGCTTTGGTCACAGCTTATTTTGTTTTTTTCCCGAAATTAAATCCAGCTCTGCCTAAGGTTTTTGAGAGTATTATTAATTCGCCGGCCCATCTTACGTTGATCGCTTTGTGTTTGGTAGTATTTGGTGTTGTGGCTTTCAAAATATCTACCGGGACCGGTCGTCCTTTTTCTGGGGGCATGCCCAGTGGGCATGCGGCAGTAGCTTTTGCTCTTTCTACGGCTATTATGATGATCAGTAGCGACGGTTTAGTCGCCAGTTTAGCATTATTTCTCAGTTTAATGGTGGTGCAAAGTCGAGTAGAAGGTGGGATTCACAACCTTACAGAGGTAATTGTGGGGAGTCTTTTAGGGGTGCTCTTTACTTTTCTCATTTTTCAACTTTATAAACAGTTGGGGTGATTAGATGGAAGAAAAAGAGATTTTAGTTAAAATTTCTGAAGAACAAAAGGAAAGATTACTGGCCGAGGCCAGGAAAGCAAAGGAAAAAGCTTATACTCCCTATTCAAATTACAAGGTAGGAGCGGCCCTTTTGACGCGTAGCGGCCGGATTTTTGGAGGATGCAATATTGAAAACGCTTCTTATGGGGCGACGATCTGCGCGGAACGGGTAGCCGCTGTCAAGGCTTTGTCTGCCGGGGAAAAGGACTTTTTAGCGCTAGCAGTGCTCTCTGATAGTGAAGAACCGGGGACACCCTGTGGAATTTGTCGTCAATTTTTAGTTGAATTTGCACCCCAACTTCCTTTGATCATGGGAAACCTGCAGGGAAAAGTAATAGTGGGAAGATTAGATCACTATCTGCCAAGCGCTTTTAATAAAGAGTATTTAAAATAAGCTAAGCAACAAGATTATATTTTCAAGGAGATAATGATGAAGGAATTTCGTTCCGGTTTTATCGGAATAATCGGTCGGCCAAACACGGGGAAGTCAACACTGGTTAATGCCTTAGCCGGGGAAAAACTAATGATTGTTTCAACCAAGCCACAGGCGACCAGAGAAAGAATTGGGGTAATCCTCACTACTGAACATGCGCAAATGGTTTTTTACGATACGCCCGGACTTCACAAACCATTACATAAATTGGGCGAGCAAATGAATAAAGCCGCTCTTAATACTTTAAAACTTGTTGATCTTTTATTATGGTTGGTTGATTCTACTCAGCCTCCCGGGAAAGGTGATCAATGGGTAGCTAAAGCTTTAAAAAAGAGTAAGACCAAAGTGATGGTAGTATTTAATAAAATAGACTTAACAGCCGATTTTAACCCAGAAGAGTTTCTCTCCCGGGTGGGAGCAGAAGAATGGCCGTGGTTAAAGATCTCAGCTTTAACTGGGGAGGGGCTTCCTTTATTACTAGAAAAAATAGAAGCGTGGTTGCCGGTTGGACCTCAGTATTATCCGGAAGAGATGATTACTGACCGCTCTGAATCATTTATTATCTCGGAGTTTATCCGCGAGGAGATTTTAGTCTGCGCCGAACAAGAGGTTCCCCATTCTACGGCTGTTGTTATTGAGCAGCTTGAGGAGAGGTCTACCGGCCAGATCTATATTAGGGCCCTGGTTTTAGTAGAGAGAGATTCGCAGAAGAAAATTATTATTGGGAGAGAGGGGAGTCTCCTTAAAAAGATAGGGAAAGCCTCTCGGAAGAAAATCGAGGCTTTTCTGGAAAAACCGGTTTATCTGGATCTCTGGGTAAAAACCAAAAAAGACTGGCGGAACTCCCTTCCTATGCTACAAGAATTAGGTTATACCGAACCAGAGCGGACAGATTAATACTTTGAGGAGTTGCATTATCAGGTGAATCAACAATGTAGTGTACAGATGAACAATGGACAAGACAGGTTAGCTTTCCTCCTGATGATGGCGAAGAAAGGCGAACAAAACGCCAGGGAGGCATTAATTCAGGATTATAATCCATTTATCTTACGAGCAGCGGCGATTGCTAGTAGGAGATATATAAATCCTGATACTGATGATGAGTATAGTGTGGCATTAATTGCTTTTAACGAAGCTATTGATAGTTATCGTTCAGTTAAAAACCGTTCTTTTCTATCGTTTGCTAAATTAGTAATCAGGCGAAGGTTAATTGATTATTTTCGACATCAGCGGCATAAAGGGAAAGAGATCCCGATGAGCGGCTTGTTCTCCAGTGAAGAGCTGGAAGAAGAAGAACCGAAAATATTTGTGATCGAGTCGCAAGATCTTTATCAAAAAAAAATGGAGATCTTTGAGCGACGGATGGAGATTGAAGAGTTTAAGCAAGTTCTTGCTCGCTTTGGGATTTCTTTTCATCAACTGGTTGAATTTTCCCCAAAACATAAAGATACCAGAGAAAACCTGTTTCGGATCGCAGAAGAGTTGATCCAGTGCCAGCTGGCAAGGGAGATGGTGATCAAAGAGGGCATATTACCTTATGCCTGGATGACACAGAGGTTTGGCTTATCCAGGAAGACCCTTAGACACCATCGTTTATTTCTAGTAACTTTATGTCTTTTAAAAACCGGCGATTTTCCTTATCTCGCCGATTATATCAGGGGCCAAAAAGAAAGGTGATCGCATGAAGCTAATCAAAGGTTTTTTATTGGAAATACGGGGAAAAAACGAAGGCATTCTCCTGACTAACCAGGGTAGTTTTCAGAGAGTCAGGTTATATACTAACGCAACCATTGGAGAAGAAGTATATGGACAACTTATCGAAGTTGGTTATAACTTTCGTGGTCTATGTCTGGTAGGATTCTTCTTTCTTTGTTTCTTTTTAACGCAAGCGATTTGTAATCCAAAAGCAACTGTAGGCGCTGGGTGCGCTCCGCCCCCTTTGAAGATAGGAGAGGATAAAAAGATTCAGGATAATCTGGAGACTAAAGATTTAAAATTGCTGGTTTTGAAAGACCAGGCGCCGAGTAGGGAATATCTTTCTCTTACTTCCTATTCTAAGATCATAGCTGGGGAGGAAAGAGTAAGATCCTTACAGAAGACCAAGCAACTTTCTGCCGCTCCCGGTTTACAACAGGGAAAAGATCCTATCGACTTAAAGGTCAAAAAGGAAAAAGATAAGAAGAAAGATAGTGGGCAGAGCGCAAACAAAAAACCTAATTATAAACAGTTTACAAAGAAAGAAAAACACGGAAAGTATAAGAACAAGGGAAATAAAAAGGAGTAACAACTTGCAAGTAGCAGATTTTGATTATCATCTTCCGGAAGAACTTATTGCCCAGGAACCACTGGAAAAAAGAGACCACTCCCGGTTGTTAGTGCTGGAGAGAAGAGACAAAACTATCCATCATTGCCGTTTTCCGGAGATAGTGGACTGGTTACAACCTGGCGATTTAATGGTCTTTAATGATACAAGAGTGATACCCGCTCGCTTGTGGGGAAGAAGACAACCGGGTGGTGGAAGAATAGAAGTGCTTTTACTAAAAGCCCTTAGTGAAGATAAGTGGGAAGCATTAGTTCGCCCAGGACGGAAAATTCATCAAGGGCAGAGACTTTGTTTTGGACCGGAGGGTCAGCTTGAAGCGATTACCGAAGAACGAACGCTCTATGGAGGACGGGTTTTATGCTTTAAGCAAAAAGGCGCGGTCTTAAGAGGGCTGCTCACTGAAGTGGGGGAGGTTCCTCTCCCTCATTATATTAAAGTTCCTCTTCGTAACAAGGAACGTTATCAGACCATTTATTCCAGGGAGGAGGGGTCGGTCGCAGCGCCTACCGCGGGTCTGCATTTTACCCCGGAACTGATGGAGAAGATTAAAGCCCAAGGGGTAAAAATAGGATATCTTACTCTTCACGTTGGTTTGGGAACCTTTCGTCCCGTTAAAACAAAACTGGTTGAAGAACACCAAATGCATGCGGAGTATTTTCAAGTTAGCGAAGAGTTAGCTCAAGAGGTGGCTGCAGTTAAAAAAGCGGGCCGGCGCGTAATCGCTGTAGGCACAACTTCGGCCCGAACTCTTGAGACGATAGCGCTGGAGGATGGGAGAATTAAAGCGGGCGCCGGATGGACCGATATTTTCATTTATCCGGGTTATAAGTTTAAGGTCTTGGATGGATTGGTCACTAACTTTCATCTTCCCTGTTCAACCTTATTAATGCTGGTCGCTGCTTTTACTGATCGGGAATTAATCCTGGCCGCTTACGAAGAAGCGGTTAAAGAACGTTATCGATTTTTTAGTTTTGGGGATGCCATGCTCATCTTATAGAATATGGGAGTCTTTCAAATCTTCACAGGAGGATTTTTATGTTTACATTTACGGTAGAAACTAAATCCGGGGAATGTCACGGTCGAGCAGGTCGATTAAGCACACCGCATGGGGAAATTAAAACCCCGGTTTTTATGGCCGTTGGTACCCAGGCTTCTGTTAAAACTATGAGTTCCGATCAACTTAAGGAGATTGGAGCCTCGATTATTTTAGGTAATACCTATCATCTATACTTAAGGCCGGGCCAAGATGTAATAAAAGAGGCCGGTGGTTTACACTCCTTTATGAACTGGCCGGGAGCAATTTTAACAGATAGCGGCGGGTTTCAGGTTTTTAGCCTTTCTTCTTTGACTAAAGTTAGTGAAGAAGGAGTACTCTTCCGTTCCCATATTGATGGTTCTCCCCACCTTTTTACCCCGGAAAAGGTAATGGAGATTGAGATGGATCTGGGTGCAGATATTGTTATGGCTTTTGATCAGTGCTTACCTTACCCCTCTGCTTATACATTAGCCCGCGAGGCGCAGGAACGGACGACCAAATGGGCGGCAAGATGTCGGGAAAGACATAATCGAAGTGACCAGGCTTTATTTGGGATTGTGCAAGGTGTGGCTTATCGGGATCTTCGGGAAAAAAGCGCGAAGGAGTTGGTAGCCCTCGATTTCCCGGGTTATGCCATTGGGGGTTTGAGTGTTGGTGAACCGAAGGAAATCATGTATGAAGTCTTAGATTATACGGTTCCCCTTCTTCCGGAGGGAAAACCCAGATACCTGATGGGGGTAGGCTCTCCTGATGCTTTATGGGAGGGTGTGGCTAGAGGAATTGATATGTTTGACTGTGTCTTACCTACCAGGATTGCTCGGAATGGAACAGCCATGACTAGCAAAGGGAGGGTGATTATCCGTGATGCGAAATATGCCAGAGATTTTGGACCTTTAGATGCAGCCTGTTCTTGTTCTACCTGTCGCAATTATTCTCGCGCCTATCTTAGACACTTATTTAAAGCCAAAGAAATCTTAGGAATGATCCTAGTGAGTTATCATAATCTTTTCTTTTTATACAAGATGATGGAGAAGATCCGCGCTTCGCTGGTAGCAGGAGAGTTTAACCAAGCCAAAGAAGAATTTTTCGTAAATTACTATGGTTAAAAACCAGGAAAAGTAAGTTGGTGTAGGATTTTTTTGTTTGATGTGGTATACTATACTACGAATATTTTATAAAGTTCAAAGGTGTTTGATCGGTAAGCTAAATAAAAGGAGGTTATTGTTATGGTTTATCTTGCCACCTTAGCGGTACAAACCCCTGCAGCTCCCCAAGCGACTAATCCAATGGGCTCATTAATTTGGATGTTTTTATTGATTGGCATATTCTGGGTAGTAATGATTCTTCCCCAGCGTAAGCAGCAAAAGAAGCGTAATGAAATGCTCAATGCTTTGAAAAAAGGGGACAAAGTGATTACTGTGGGTGGAATCCATGGAGAAGTTATTGAACTGGATGATGAGGATATCCGGTTACGAATTGCCGATAAAGTGGAGGTAAGAATGGCAAAGTCAGCGGTCTCTCGGGTCAAAGGAGAGTAAGTGGGGAGCCTAACTAAATAATGTTTGAAATAAGCCCAAGAATAATCTTACATTTTGCGCCTTTTACTCAAGGGTCGAGTTGAATTGGGAGACGCCAAAGTGAGACTAAAGAATTCTGTCGGGCTTTTTCTTACTTTGCTCCTTCTAAGAAATTCTGAGTAAAGTGCGCTCTATTGATGTTTTTCTGTCCAGTCATGATAAGATTAGATTCTGAAGCGGAGAGATCAAGATGAAATATATAAGCACCAGGGGAAAGAGTACCCCTGTAACTTCCGCCCAGGCTATTCTAATGGGCTTAGCCCCGGATGGGGGGCTTTTTCTACCTGAAAAGTTTCCTTTCTTTTTACCGGAAGAGTTAGCAGAAATCACAGAGTTAAATTATCAGCGATTAGCCCAGAAAATCCTTGGTTTATATCTGACTGATTTTTCTGGGGACGAACTTAGAACGTTTACGGAGAAGGCTTATGGGGAAAACTTTGATACTCCAGAGATTACTCCGATAACAATGGTCGGACAAAACCTTGGTTTTCTGGAATTATGGCATGGTCCGACTTGTGCCTTTAAAGATTTGGCCTTACAGTTACTTCCTCACCTCTTGACGGCAGCAACTAGAAAAACCAGTGTTGATCAGGAGATCGTCTTATTGGTGGCGACTTCCGGAGATACGGGTAAAGCCGCCTTAGAAGGTTTTAAAGATGTTGTTGGGACCAAAGTAATTGTTTTCTATCCTAAAGACGGGGTAAGTGTAATCCAGAAAAGACAGATGATTACGCAAGAAGGGGAAAATACGTATGTTGTAGGAGTCAGAGGTAATTTTGATCAAGCGCAGGCCGGAGTCAAAACTCTTTTTTCTGATGACAACTTGGATAAGGAGATGGCAGAAGCGGGGAAAAGCTTTTCCTCGGCTAACTCCATTAATTGGGGGCGTCTCGTTCCTCAGATCGTTTACTATTTTAAAGTATGGGGAGATTTAGTTAAAAACAACCAACTAGCCTGGGGGGAAACCTTTAATTTAGTAGTTCCGACCGGTAATTTTGGTAATATCCTGGCAGCCTATTATGGAAAAAAGATGGGGCTGCCACTTTATAAGTTAATCTGTGCTTCTAATTGCAATCATGTGTTAACCGATTTTATTAAGACGGGTGAATATAACCGTAATCGTCAATTTTACCAGACGCTATCACCTTCAATGGATATACTTGTTTCAAGCAATCTTGAACGACTTTTGTATGAGCTTGTTGGTCAAGATCACCAGGCAGTTACCGCTTATATGGAAGACTTGCGGGAACAGGGGAGTTATTGCCTTACTATCGAACAAAGGGCTCGACTGCAGGAGAGTTTCTGGGCAGGCTTTGCCACCGAAGCGGAGACGACCTCAGCGCTCAAAGAGGTGTTTACTCAGTTTAAATATTTAATCGATCCCCATACGGCGGTAGGCTATAAAGTATATCTCGATTATTTACAGGAGACCGGGGATCAACGACTAACCGTTATTGCTTCCACGGCTAGCCCGTTTAAGTTTAATACAGGAGTGGCGCGGGCGCTCTTTGGTGAAAAAGTCGAAGAGAGCAAGGATGAGTTTTCTCTTCTTAAACAGCTTGCAGAGTATATCGGAATTAAGCTACCGCGAGGACTGGTAGGCTTGGAAGCTAAACCTACTCTTCACTACCGAACCATTGATCCCGGAGCAATGGAGGGAACGGTGCGGGAGATCTTGGGGTTATGAAGAAGAGCTTGATCGAAAAAAACCCCTTGCCGATCTTTTTATGCTGTGGTATAATTCAAGAAATTATTTTAAGTAAAAACAATGAAGAGGAAAAGTAGCCCGGAAGTAGGGTGTAGCGAGCCTCTGATGGTGGAAGAGAGGCCCCGGGAGCTGGTGTGAAGTTCTCCTCGGAGTTGCAGACTGAAGCCCATATTCAGGTGGGTGGTAGGTTAAGCCGGGATTGTTTCGCCGTTACCAGAGAACAGCCATCGAGGGTATTTTTCTCTGTGGTGAAGTGACTTTTTTGGTAAGCGTAGTGGTACCGCGGAAGTTTAGTCTTTCGTCTCGCATAGAGGCGAAGGGCTTTTTTATTTATTTGCTCACGCTGGCTACCGCCCGCACACGTGAAGTGATGAAAATTGCGACGAGCCATGATAATGATTTATGTAATTCCTTAAATTTACTATAGTAAAGGAGTGGTTGGTGTTGATCTGGAGTCCGGAATACGAAAGTATGTCGCGAGTACGTTTAGAAGAGTTACAATTTAAAAGACTAAAAGAAACCTTACAGCGGATTTATGATCATGTCTCTTTTTACCGGGATAAAATGAAGAAACAGGGAGTAAAACCAGATGATATTCGAAGTTTATCCGATCTCAAGTATCTTCCTTTTACTACCAAGGAAGATCTGCGGGAGAATTATCCTTTTGGCTTGTTTGCGGTGGAGATGGACGAAGTGGTTAGAATTCATGCTTCATCAGGAACAACCGGTAAGATGACAGTTGTAGGGTATACAAAAAACGATCTTAAAACCTGGTCGGAGGTAATGGCTAGAAGTATCACGAGCGCCGGCGGAGGACCTCGTGATCGTATCCAGGTCGCTTATGGCTATGGGTTGTTTACAGGCGGGCTGGGCGTGCACTATGGAGCTGAGTTTGTTGGGGCTACAGTGGTGCCGATCTCAGGAGGAAATACTAAACGACAGATCCAGGTAATGAAAGATTTTGGGATTACGCTCTTGGCGTGTACCCCTTCTTATGCTTTATATATGGCGGAAACCGCTGCGGAAGAGGGGATAGATCTGCGTGCTCTTCCTCTGAAGGCTGGGATTTTAGGGGCAGAACCTTGGTCTGAGAATATGCGGAAAGAAATTGAAGAGCAATTAGGGATCAAGGCTTATGATATATATGGTTTATCTGAGATTATTGGCCCAGGGGTAGCCATTGAATGTCAAGAGCAAAACGGCTTGCATATTTGTGAGGATCATTTTTTACCGGAAGTAATTGATCCTCTTACCGGAGAACCACTTCCCTATGGGGAAAAAGGGGAGTTGGTCTTCACCACGCTAACCAAAGAAGCTTTTCCAATTATCCGTTATCGTACTAAGGATGTGAGTTTACTTTATCCGGAAGCTTGTGATTGTGGGCGCACAATGGCGCGGATGAATCGGATCTTAGGAAGAACCGATGATATGTTAATCATTCGGGGAGTGAATGTTTTTCCTTCTCAGATCGAGAGTGTTTTATTAGAAAATGGAGACGCTACTCCTCACTATCAATTGGTGGTTGACCGCAAGGGCAATTTGGATGATCTCGAGATCTGGGTTGAGGTTTCGGAGAAGTTGTTCTCAAGTGAAGTGCGAAAACTGGAAAGCTTAGGTGTAAAAATCAAGCAGAAGATTGAAAGTACCTTAGGAATCGGTGTCCGAGTCAAATTAGTGGAACCGAAAACAATTCCGCGGAGTGAAGGAAAAGCTAAGCGGGTCGTTGATAAACGAGATGTTTATAAGGGGTAATTGTTTATTAACCCGTCATATAGTAAAATATAATTGGTTGGGAACTATTGCTAAGGGAGGAAGAGGATGAAAGTTAAACAAATTTCGGTCTTTTTAGAGAATAAAGCTGGTCGTTTAGCTGATGTTACCAAAATACTGGGAGAAAACCAGATCAATATCAGAGCGCTTTCCATTGCTGATACTGCCGATTTTGGAATCCTACGCCTCATTGTTAGCGATCCGCAAAAAGCCTTGGCAGTTTTAAAAAGGGAAGGCTTAACAGTGAGCGAGACGGAGGTTATAGCCGTTGAGATTCCAGATAAACCTGGTGGTCTAGCCGGAGTGCTTAAAGATCTGGAGGAAAAAAAGGTTAATATTGAATATATGTACGCCTTTGTCGGGAAATCGTTAGAGAATGCAGTTGTTATTTTTAGAGTTGAAGAGATTGATTGCGCGATTAAGCTACTAAACGATTCACAAGTTCGTCTCCTTCCTGAGAGTAAGGTGTATCGAATTTAAGCAGAAAATAGCCGGTTCAAAAATAGAACCGGTTCTTTTTTTCTGCCTTTTAGAAAAAAGTTGGTAAAAATCTGTGCGAAGATGCCGATACTATTATAGACAACGTTTCGTTCTGCAAAGGAGCTAAGTTTTTTTGCGGCAAGATTTTTATTGGAGTGAGTCAATGGAATTACGAAAACCGGAATGGTTGAAGCTGAAGATTCAAGCTAATCAAGAGAAAAAGGAAGTTGAGACCTTATTAAACAAGCTTTCGTTACATACAGTTTGTGAGGAAGCTCGCTGTCCTAATTTAATGGAGTGTTACAGTAAGAAAACGGCAACCTTTTTGATTCTGGGGAAATATTGTACCCGCCATTGCCTGTTCTGTAATGTAGAAAAAGGAACACCGCTGCCACTAGAAGAAGATGAGCCGTGGCGAGTAGCTCAAGCAGTAGCTGAACTCGGACTAAAACATGCGGTTGTAACCTCCGTGACTAGGGATGATTTGCCGGATGGGGGGGCAAGTCAGTTTGGGGCTGTCATTAGAGCAATTAGAAGGTTGAATGAGGGAACAACGGTGGAGGTTTTAATCCCTGATTTTCAAGGCAGTGAAGATGCGCTTCGTATAGTGGTGGAGGCTGAACCAGAGATTATTAATCATAATATCGAGACTGTTCCCCGTCTCTATCCTGAAGTTCGTCCAGGGGCAGATTACCATCGTTCGCTGGCGCTTTTGGCTCAGGTAAAAACGATTAAGCACAAGATGCTTACTAAATCTGGGGTTATGGTGGGACTTGGTGAGAAGGAGAAGGAGTTAATCCGTGTCTTTGAGGACTTGCGGGAGGTAGGTTGTGAAATACTGACCATGGGTCAGTATTTGGCGCCTTCTAGTAAACATTATCCGGTAGTAGAGTATATATCCCCAGAGACTTTTGCTCACTATAAGGCGATCGGAGAAGATCTGGGGTTCAGTTATGTAACGGCTGGTCCTTTTGTGCGGAGTTCTTATCTGGCAGCGCAGGTTCTACAGGATTAAGGTTTTACTTAAAGATAGTATTTAAGGGGTTATGTTTTTGGATCGTCAAAATAACTTACGGTGATTTGGTGAAAGCTATACCTGTCTAAAGCTTTTTGCGTTGTATCCTTTTTAAAAGGTCCCAATACAATATATAGTGTTTGACT
>DHOO01000134.1:0-21095 GCA_002409975.1 Firmicutes bacterium UBA5388 | reverse complement strand
ATTAGGCTATCAATATATTGTATCTGGATAATTAAATCATAAGACAACGTAAAAAGCTCGTCTAGAGAATGCGTCTCCTCGCTCGTCCCTCGTTAGTGAGCTTACCAATATTAGCCCTAGTAGGGTGAACATCTCTATTTTATTTTCTGTGGGTGGTAACCTGCGTGAACGTCGACTTAAAGGAGAGAAGTTATTTTGCAATTTGACCTAGTGATTATTGGTGGTGGTCCAGCCGGGTATCATGCTGCTGCTTTAGCGGGAAGAGCCGGATTGAAAACGCTCTTAGTGGAAAAGCGCTTTGTGGGTGGGGTCTGTCTAAATGAAGGATGTGTACCGTCTAAAACTTTGCTTCATTCGGCAAAAATCTTCGATTATGCGCTACGAGGGATGGATTATGGGGTTAAAGCAGAGCAGATCAGCTTCGATCACCTCAAAGTAATTGAGCGAAAAAACAAGGTTGTGAAAATTCTCACGGCCGGGGTGAAAAACAAACTTAAAAAGAATAATGTCACGCTGATAGAGGATACTGGGGAAATAGTAGGAATAAATCACGCTGGAATTACGATTAAGGCTGCTGAAAGTCAATATACGGGTAAACAGCTCTTAATTGCTTCTGGGTCGGTACCGGTTATTCCTCCGATAATTGGAATGACGGAAGCGCTTGAAAGAGATTATGTCTTAACCAGCGAGCAAATCTTTGATCTAAAGAAAATCCCTGAATCATTAGTGGTGATCGGGGGTGGCGCCATTGGACTGGAATTGGTGGCTTACTTTAATACTGCCGGAAGTAAAGTAACTATTATTGAGATGTTGGATCATATTGGTGGAGAGACAGAGCGCGAAATTGGAGAAATTCTCTTGAATAATTACCGAAAGAAGGGTGTGGAGTTTAAATTAAATTCTAAGGTAACTGCAGTTAAAGAGGGAGCGGTTCAATTTGAAACTAATGGCCTCACTGAGCTTATAGAGGCCGAGACAGTGCTCTTGAGTGTAGGACGTAAACCATTTGTTACTGGTTTAGGACTGGAGAAGATCGGCTTAGTGGAGGAAAACGGTCGCCTTAAGGTGGATGATTTTGGTCGCACAAGTCGACCTGGGGTCTATGCGGCTGGGGATGTAAATGGACGTTCGATGTTAGCTCATACAGCCTATCGGGAAGCGGAAGTTTGTATCAATAATATCCTGGGCGGTAATGAAAGCATAAACTATGATTCGATTCCATCAGTGATTTATACAGAGCCGGAGGTAGCTTCTGTGGGCGAGACTCCAGAATCGGCAGCAAAAAAAGGGATTGAATGTGAAGTTGTTAAAACCTCGATGCGCTATAGTGGAAGGTATTTAGCCGAAAATGAAGGTGGAGATGGCATCTGTAAGCTTGTTATGGATAAAAGGGATCGGAGATTACTGGGGATGAGCTTGATTTCCAGATACGCCTCGGAACTTATTTATGGAGTCGGACTGATGATTGAAAAAAGGATGACGGTTGATGAGATTGAAAAAGTAGTATTTCCCCACCCTACAGTCTCAGAGATTATTAAAGAAGGGGTCTTCCAATTTTCCTTAAAATAGCTACTACCAATTCTCGAAAATTAGCAGCTTTAACGTAAATAGATTTTGAAAATCAAGTAATTGTGCAAAGCGGGTGTTATGGAATGAGATACTTACCTTTAGATGAAATCTCAGAGGAGATGCGTCTAGCCAGACCTATTTTTAATTCCGATGGTCGAGTATTATTATCAAACGGAGTGAAGCTTTCAAAAACATATCTTGAGCGGTTGCGCGCCATGGGTTATGAACGTTTATATGTGTATCAGGATGATGGCAAGCAGACCGATTTTACCACTTCGATTAGCGATCAAACAACGGGAGAAGCTATTCTGAGTGTCAAGGAGTCTTTTGCCAAAGCGTCTAAGCGCCAACAGTTAAACATTAAACAAGTGAATGAAGTAATCGATTATATTCTTGATGAAATCTTGTCGAATCCTACTGTTCTCTTTAATATCATGGATTTAAAAAATCATGATAATTATTATTATCTTCATTCGGTAAATGTTTGTGTTATTTCTACCATAATTGGGAAAAAGTTGGGACTAGCCAGAGATAAAATGAAAGAATTGGCTACTGGGGCGTTGCTCCATGATTTAGGGATGGTTTGTATTGATCCACAAATCTTTTCTCAACGCCGACGACTTTCTGAAGAAGAGATGGCAGAGGTCAAAGAGCATCCCAAATACGGATTTGGCTTACTAAGAAGTTCACGCGAGTTAAGTATTCTGGTAGCTCATACCGCTTATCAACATCATGAACGAATGGATGGTAGCGGTTATCCTAAAGGTCTTTCTGGTAACGACATTCATCTTTATGGGAAAATCGTGGCAGTAGCTGATTCATATGAAACGATGACTTCGGAACGGGTTTATAGGAAAGCGTTGTGGAGCCATGAAGCAATCCGCGAACTTAAAGAGAATACTCCAGAAAAATACGATCCTGAGGTAGTAGAGGCCATGATTGAAACTGCCGCTTTTTACCCGGTAGGTAGTGTGGTTGCGCTCAATACTAATGAAGAAGCGGTGGTTGTGGATGTTACTTCTAAAAAGATTACGATCCAATTTTCCACTGGCCCAAGGATAAACGCTATTTATGAATTAGAACCGGACTCAGAAATTAAAATTGAGTCTCGATTGTCCTAAAAGTTTTACCCCGTCATATCTTCCTATGCTCTTCATACCTTCTTCAAAACTATCAGTTATAATAGGGAAAACTCTGAAAGGAGATTAAAAGATGAAGAGACGCTTAATAATGGGACTGGTATTGCTGGTCGTTTTGGTACTAGGAGTAATGGTCGTGGCGGAGGGGGTTGCTCCGTTTTTGGGGAAGGTAAGCGGGCCAAGAATGTTGACCGCAGAGGATCTTTCAAGACCAATAAATCGCTTGAACCTTACAAAAGAACAACGAGAGCAGTTAAAAAAACTTCAAACAGAGCATTTTAAGAAGAATCAGCAGCTCAGAGATGAATTGCAAGCCCTTCATTTTGAATTAAGACAATTATCATTAGAGCAGAACCCCGATCAAAATCTGATGAAACAGAAAATCAACCGTTTTAATGAGCTCAGAAAGGAAATGTATGAATTGAGAACCTCTCATCAAAACAGTTGCCGTAGCTTATTAACGGAAGAACAATTAACCCAGCTTAATTCATACCGTCAAAACGGTGGAAATGGAAGAAGAAATAATACCGGCACGGGTAGGGGGAGAGGTCAGGGCGGTTGTAGACGATAAAGTTGGAGAGATCTGTAAGTATATAAACCCCAAAAACCCAAGAACAGGGTTTTTGGGGTTTATATTTGCTTAAGTGAGCTTTATAAAATAGTAACTGGTTATTAGCCTAGTTGGGCTGGAAAAGAGGGGTGGAAAGGTATCGTTCGCCGCCATCGGGAAGGAGCGCCACTATTGTTTGCCCTTTATGTTCTGGGCGTTCAGCGACCTTAGTGGCTGCAAAAACTGCTGCTCCAGCTGAAATACCTACTAGAATTCCTTCAGTATGAGCAAGCTGGCGGGCGGTCTGAAAAGCATCATCATTGCTCACAGTTAAGACTTCATCAAGAATCGATCTGTTAAGAATTTCGGGAAGAAAACCGGCGCCGATCCCTTGGAGCTGGTGAGGACCTGGTTGCCCTCCAGATAAAACCGGAGAACCATCGGGTTCAACACCGATTATTTTGATGGAAGGTTTTTTTTCCTTTAAAACTTCGCCAACGCCAGTAATAGTGCCTCCAGTTCCGATTCCAGCTACAAAAATATCGATTTCCCCTTCGGTGTCACGCCAGATCTCTTCGGCGGTAGTTTTACGGTGAACCTCTGGGTTAGCTGGGTTTTTAAACTGTTGAGGGATGAAGGAGTTGGGAATTTCTGCTGCCAGTTCCTGGGCTTTCTTGATAGCTCCCTTCATTCCCTCAGTTCCAGGTGTGAGCACCAACGTTGCTCCTAAAGCAGACAGAAGGGTTCTTCTTTCAAGGCTCATAGTGTCAGGCATGGTCAATATTAATTTATAACCGCGAACGGTAGAAGCCAGGGCTAATCCGATCCCTGTATTTCCGCTTGTTGGTTCGATTATTACGCTCCCTTTAGTGAGCAGTCCTTGTTCCTCAGCCGCTATAATCATTGCGTATCCTACCCGATCTTTTACGCTTCCGGCCGGGTTAAAATACTCAAGTTTCCCAATAATACAGGCTTTAAGGTTTAACAAACGATTATAGTTTGAGAACTCTAGCAAGGGAGTATTTCCTATTAAATCTGTAATCTGTTTGGCGATCTTTTTCATGTTAATACCCTCCCTGAATTCCTATCATAATACTAGGTTATTTTATAATAGCATAAAGGAAAGTTTCCCGTCAATGAAAGGTACTGAGAGTGAACAGGATTTATGGGGAAAACTAGTTTTAGTAAAATTAAAAGGGAGTTTAATAGGGGGATGTTTAAAATCGGAAGACAAAAAGTTGAGCTGAAAGTTGAAGGAGTTTCTTGTCCACATTGTGTGTTAAACATTGAAAATGCAGTTGCAGTTTTAGAAGGCGTAAAAAATGTGAAAGTGGATGTGAAGAGAAAAAGCACAAAAGTTGAATTTGATTCTGATCTGGTTAGTCTCGACAAGATTAAAGAAATTATTTGGGAACAAGGTTTTGAAGTGAGATAACGATCAACTGGTTTAGGTAACAAATATCAGAATCATGATAAACGACTCATAGGCTGTTTTAAATAGACTTATGGTCTGGGTTTGCTAGGTCTTGCAGGGTCGTAGAGGAGAGGACTTCTCCAATTTTATCAGATAGTTCTTTCCAGAAGGGCTGAGTAAGACAGATATCTCTTCTTTCACAGTGGACATTTTTGCCATCCTGAACACAATCTACAGGCACGAGCGGTCCTTCCAGGGCAAGCAGGATCTCACCCACAGTAATTTCAGTTGGTGGTTTAGCAAGAACATAACCTCCGTAAGAACCACGAATGGCATTGATGAGGCCAGCTTTACGCAAGATGGCAAAGACTTGTTCTAAATAAGACTCAGAGATTCCTTGGCGTTCAGCGATTGCCCTTAACGGCACTGGGCTATTTTTAGCATTGATCACCATGTCGACCATTGACCGTAAACCGTAGCGTCCTCTGGAAGAAACAAGCAAGGTATTAAGACTCCTTTCTAAACCAAGTAATGCGATAGGATTACTTTTAATCTAACATAAATAAGCGCCATAATCAAGAAGGTAAAAGTAGACAGGCATTAGGGATAACGATGATAATTGAGTAGGGCGTCGTCTAGATAGAAAAGGGGCTTAAAAGATGATATACTTACACTATTGGGCTTTTTGAAAAAGCTTACTATTACTTTACCGAGTGAAAAGTTGATTAAAAATCGGCCATTACTAAAGGGAAAAGCGCCTTGATGTCAAAACAATAAGAGCAGTTTAGGTAGTCGTTCACGCTGGCTACCGCCTGTACACGTGAAGTGATGTCAATCAGAGCCAGGCGTCTCGATCAGCCTTAGATAAAAGGGGGAGACCGTTAATGAGTTTTAATTCAATTGCTTTATTTAATATGAAGAAACTTGAAGAAAACGTTTATCCGGGACGGGGGATAATTCAGGGATTAACTCCTGATGCTCAGTATATGGTGCAGATTTATTGGTTAATGGGAAGAAGTGAAAATAGTCGTAACCGTTTGTTTGTGCAAGAGGATGGTTTTGTGAAGACTAAGGCTTTTGATGAGCGGAAAGTGACAGATCCTTCCTTAATTATTTATTACCCGGTAAAATTCTTTGAGAATTCCCATATTGTCTCTAATGGAGACCAAACCGATACGATTTATCAACATCTAAAAGCCAACGGTTCTTTTGAAAACGCTTTAAATACTAGAGCATTTGAACCTGATTCTCCGAATTATACCCCAAGGATTTCTGGAATAATTAATCTCGACAACCAAGAGAATGCTTACCAGCTATCGATATTAAAAACAACTAATAACAATCCCCAGTATCCGCTCAGGATTTTCTTTAATTATCCTCAAGCCATTCCAGGTTATGGCCATTGCCTTCATACCTATGAAGACAATGGAGACCCTCTCCCTTCATTTAAAGGAGAGCCCTATCTGGTAAAACTGTTTAGTAAGATTGAGGAGAATGCTAACTTTTATTGGGAGTTACTAAATCAGGATCATAAAGTTGCTTTACTAGTCAAAATGATCCGGACCGATAGTGGGGAATATCAAGTTGTAATCATTAACAAACACGAGCTCAAGTAATTACTGTTGAGGTGTCGTATAAAACTTTGCTACATTTTGATGATAAGATCTTAGTTCTATAGATGAGAAGGGAAGGGCAAGTAAGATGAATACTTCTTTATCAACAAATAGCAGTTCTGAACGGAAAAAAGCTATTATCTTGCTGATTTGTACTGCTACTCTCTGGAGTACCAGTGGAATACTGATTAAAATGGTTAACTGGAATCCATTAGCGATTGCGGGAACACGTAGCGCAATTGCTTCTGTACTGATGTGGGCTTATGCTAAACGACCGAAGTTTAACCGGTCACTAGTGCAATGGGGAACGGCGTTTGCGTATGCCGCCACTGTTATTTTATTTGTGGTAGCAAATAAAATGACTACTTCAGCTAATGCCATTTTACTCCAGTATACGGCTCCGATTTATGGGGTGGTCTTCGCCCGCTTATTCCTGGGGGAGAGAAGCACCTGGATCGATTGGATTACGATTATCCTCGTTTTTTTTGGAATGGGGTTATTTTTTAAAGAACAACTAGCGCCAGGCGCCTTCTGGGGCAATGTGGTTGCGGTGATTAGCGGGGTTACTTTTGCCCTCGTCGCGGTGCTGCTGCGAAAACAGAAAGACGGTTCCCCGGTGGAATCGGTTTTATTAGGAAACATTATAGCAGCGCTTGTTACTATCCCTTTTATAACTGGGCCCTACCCAGACATCCGGGGCTGGTTAGTTTTGTTGTTTATGGGCGTATTTCAAATTGGTTTATCCTATATCTTCTATTCTAAAGCATTGCAGCATGTTTCGGCCATGGAAGGAATTCTTATCCCTTTGCTCGAACCAATTCTTAACCCCATCTGGGTATTTATCTTAATAGGGGAAACGCCAGGATCTTGGGCGCTAGCCGGTGGAACAATCGTTCTGCTCGCTGTCACAACTCGTAGCCTATTAATTACTTTTAATGAGGTGAAAAGGAGGAAACCAGAGATTGGGACGGATATCAATTGAATTGGTGCCTCGGAGCAGAGAATCGCTGCAGAGTGATTTAGAGTTAGTGAGAACCGGCTTTCCCCAGATTGATACGGTGAATATCCCCGACTTGCTCCGTTTTCAGTTGCGAAGTTGGGATGGTTGTCGCTATGTAAAAAAATATTATGAAAAAGTTATTCCCCATCTACGAGCGATTGATCTTGATCTGAAAGAACCGTTACCTTTTGCCGAGCATTTACAGGAATTAGGGATCGAAGAAGTATTGGTTTTAACTGGAGATCCGCCACAGGATATGAGTAGAAAGATTTATCCATCAGATAGTATTGACCTGATCAGAAAATTTAAAAGAGAACATCCGCAGATAAAAGTTTATGCGGCTATCGATCAGTACCGGACAAGTATGAGGATGGAGTATGATAATATTAAAAGAAAGCTTGATGCCGGGGCAGACGGGTTTTTTACCCAGCCTTTTTTTGACTTAAGATTGATGCAAATATATGCAGAGATGCTCCAAGGGTTAGAGGTGTTTTGGGGGGTATCACCGGTTACTTCGGAAAAATCTGTTAACTACTGGGAAACAAAAAACCATCTGATTTTCCCTGCCGGGTTTGAGCCTACTTTGGAATGGAATCTCCGTTTCGCTAAACAGGCGCTGAAATTTACAGAAGAATTAAATGCTCATATCTATTTTATGCCGATTAGAACTAAGCTTCAAGTCTTTTTAGGTGGTTTGTTTGACTAAAAAACACTAAATTTCTTAGGGAGGCGGTTATCATGATTAGAGATTTAATTTTGAAAAACCGGAGCTATCGCCGGTTTTATGAAAACGAACCTGTTGCTGAGGCGACCTTAAGAGGCTTGGTGGATTTGGCCCGTCTATCTCCATCGGCTGCTAATAGACAACCTTTAAAATATATGCTGTCCTCAACCCCTGAACGGAATGCTCTTATCTTTCCTCATCTCCACTGGGCGGGTTACCTAGCCGCTTGGAAGGGACCGGTGGAGGGTGAGCGGCCTGCCGCTTATATAATTATCCTTGGGGATACCAGGATTAGTGAAAATTTTGGGTGCGATCAGGGAATTGTGGCCCAAAGTATACTGTTAGGAGCGGTGGAAGCAGGATTGGGAGGTTGTATTCTAGGGTCAGTAGAGCGTGAAGGTTTACGAATAGCGCTCAGTATACCTGAATATTTAAAAATTCTTTTAGTACTGGCTCTTGGTCGCCCGAAAGAAAAAGTATTTCTGGAAAAGGTAGGAGAGAATGGAGACATTAGATACTGGCGTGATGACAAGCAGGGGCATCATGTTCCGAAACGTAGTCTTGATCAGTTGATTATCTTTTAAGTTTTATGGTATTATAATTCTTACATCCATAATGTTTCGCACATCAAGTAGGAGATTAGTATAATATACTAATAGAAAGGCTGTAATGCGAACAGGTTATCATAACCGGGCTCAAGCTAGGAGCAGCAGGCCATTTTGCCTGTGGGACGCAACCATCCATCCCACGGGCTTTTTTTTACTATTTTTAAGCACAAATAGGGAGGGCTGCTTATGGATAGGTTTTCCAGGTGGTTACAGAAAAAATTTGTAGAAGAAAAAGCTGTAAAAGGCAATATGGACTCTCGTCTCCTCTACGGCAGCCTTGAGGCGTGGGTCAGTATCATTGGCAATTTGGCGCTGTTTGCGCTTAAGCTTTTCAGTGGTCTTGCCGCCAGGAGTATTTCGATCATCGCCGATGCTTTTCATACCTTATCCGATGTCATTTCTTCTATTGTCGTTCTTTTTGGGTTTAAATTCAGTAGTAAGGGACCAGACCGGGAACACCCCTATGGTCACGGCAGGCTAGAAATTATTGCCACTCTCGTGATTGCAATTTTACTAATCCTTACTGGTGCGGAATTTCTTAAAGCATCGCTCCTTCGTTTCCGCCATCCACTAAAGGTCGAGAGCGGATGGGAAATTCTTATTATTCTCTTGATTTCCGCGGTTTCTAAAGAATGGATGGCTAAATTCTCCTGGTTGTTAGGGGAAACCATTGATTCCTCTGCATTGCAGGTCGATGCTTGGCATCATCGTAGTGACGCCATTGCCTCTGTTTTAGTGGCGATCGGTAATGTGGTTGCCGCTTTCGGGATAACTTGGGTTGATCCGCTGTTAGGAGTAGTTGTATCTGCCCTTATTATTTATACTGGTTATGATTTTGCCGTTTCCTCCGGGAATCGATTATTGGGACAGTCTCCTTCTGAGCTGATGATTGAAGAAATCTGTAAACAGGCGAAGTCTGTTGCCGGGATTGAGGAGGTTCATCAAGTACAGGTGCATGATTACGGAACTCACCAGGAAATTTCTTTACATGTGGAAGTCGATGAGCAGATGTCGCTAATTACTGCCCATGATCTCTCAGAAATTGTGGAGAAAATGCTGGCGGAGAAATATCAGGCTAAAACTGTTGTCCATATTGAACCTAAAAAAGGTGATTAAGTAAGTTAAGGTTTAAGCTAAGTGAGAGGATAAAGGGAAAAACGCTGTCATCGTCGAATAAATAAAAGCTAAAAACCTTTTATCGGTTAGTCGTTCGCGCTGGTTACCGCTATAGACATGAAGTGATGAATATTAAAGCCAGGCGCCTCGACAAGCCTCGAAGGCATTATCTAAGTAAAGGATGATAAAAAAACAATGCCCCTTACCTATCAAGAATTTAAAAAAGAAGTTTCACAACTTTGTGGGACGGATCTATCACTGTATAAAAGCCAACAAATGGATAGACGGATCCATTCCTTAATGAGTTTATGGGGGATCGCCGACTACGATCAGTATTTGAAAGAGTTAAAGACTAATGCCCACCGTTACCAGGAATTTGTCAAAAAGCTGACGATTAATGTCTCGGAATTTTTCCGCAACCCTGATCGTTTTATGGAACTTTGGGAGAAAATAGTGCCAGAACTGTTGAAAGCATCAAGGAAAATTAAAATATGGTCAGCGGGATGCTCAAATGGGGCTGAACCATACTCGATTGCCATCATCTTACAGGAATTGCAAGCGAGCACTCAAGCTGAAATCATTGCGACCGATATTGACCAGGTAGTTTTGGAGAAGGCGAAGAAAGGTGTTTATCTTCGACATGAAGTGAAAAGTCTGCCCCCCGAGTTGCTGAAAAAATATTTTCGTCAAGAAGAAGAACTCTTCTTTTTAGGTGATAGCATAAAAAAGAAAGTTATCTTCAAAAGGCATAATCTCCTTTGCGATCCTTTTCCTCAAGAGCTAGATCTCATTAGCTGTCGAAATGTTGTCATTTACTTCACTGAAGAAGCAAAGAATAAACTATATATGAAATTTAACCAGTCTCTACGAATGGGTGGTTATTTTCTAGCGGGAGGAACAGAACCTCTTTTATATTATAAACAGGTAGGATTTGAGAATGTCTCCCCTTCTTTCTACAAAAAGTTTGGCGCTCCAGATCCCCACTGGGATCCCTCGCAAAGGAGTTTTACATGATTAAAGGGATAGGGATAGATATAGTTGAAGTAATAAGGTTTTCAAAAATCCTGAAAAGACGTGGCCAGCCGCTTCTAACACGGGTATTTACTCCCCAAGAATTGGAGTCATGTGGAACTATTGCCTACCGCTTAGCAGGAAGGTTTGCTGCTAAAGAGGCTTTTTTTAAAGCTTTGGGGACCGGATTTCGGGGCTTTAAATGGCAGGAGGTAGAGGTGAAGAATAATCCTTTGGGCGCCCCTTATTTCCATTTTTCAGAGAAGCTCGTCGCTTATCTTGATAGTATAGGGGTGACCAAAACTCATCTTACGATCTCTCATTGTAAGGAGTATGCGGTCGCCCAGGTTATAATGGAGGGTAAGCAAGAATGAAAGTGGTAACCGCTCATGAAATGAGGACTATTGACCGGCTCGCAATGGAAGGATTTCATTACCCGGAGATACTCTTAATGGAACATGCTGCTTTGGCTTTATGGAGAGAAATTTGTTCCCGGTTTGTCCCGGGGAAAGTGGCTATTGTTTGTGGGAAAGGAAATAATGCGGGGGATGGTTGGGCTTTAGCCCGTCTTCTTAATCGCTCTGGTTTTGCCGTTACTGTTTTCCAGCCGGAAGAGGAAGGGGAATTACCTCCACCTGCTCAACAAAACAGGATGATGGCTCTTGGTTTAGGGATTAATGCGCTTTCATGGTCAGCCCTGCTTTCAAATCCTTTATTATCCTTTTCTCTCGTGGTGGATGCTTTACTAGGAACAGGATTTAAAGGAAAAGTTTCTGGTGACTTAGCAGCTGCCATTGAGGTAATTAATAATAGTAGCGCGCCAGTGGTGGCAGTGGACATCCCTTCAGGAGTAGAAGCGGATACGGGTCGAATTAACGGACCGGCGGTGAGGGCTGAACTTACTGTTACTTTTGGTTTGCCAAAAGTTGGCTTGATGGTCTATCCAGGACGGGAGCATGCCGGAGAGATCATAGTAGACCCGATTGATCTTCCTACCCCATTGCTGGAGGGAACTGCAGCCTCTTTTTATTCTTTAGCTCCGGAAGAAATCCAAACAATATTACCAAGGAGGAAACCAGAGGCTCATAAAGGAGATCATGGTCATCTATTAGTCATCGGGGGCTGTCCGGGAATGACTGGCGCGCCGGTGTTAACGGGTCTAGCTGGACTGAGAAGTGGCGCTGGTCTGGTGACACTTGGAGTTCGAGAGGGGATGCTTCTTCCCGAAAAGCCGATGGAACTAATGGTTAAACCTTGGTCGCAGTTGAAATGGGAAGATTACCGGGCAGTTGTTGTTGGTCCGGGACTCTCCACCAACGCTGATGGTGCGGAGCTTTTGAAAACTATTCTTTGTTTGGAAGGTATTCCTCGGTTATTGGATGCGGATGCCCTTAATCTCTTAGCGACTATGGAAGATTGGTGGCAAACAGTTAAGGGACGATTACTGCTTACTCCCCACCCGGGAGAAATGGGACGTCTTAGTGGACTTACTACCAGCCAGGTCCAGGCCGATCGGTTAGGGTTAGTACGGGAAAAAGCTGACTTATGGGATGTTACTTTGGTTTTGAAGGGTGCCGCTACTTTAGTGAGTAGCAAGGGAGAACCTATCTATATTAATTCAACGGGTAACCCGGCTTTAGCGACTGGTGGAACAGGGGATGTTCTGGCCGGAATGATCGGAGGATTGCTGGCGCAAGGGGTAGTTCCTGTACAAGCTGCTGTAGCTGGAGTTTATCTTCATGGAAAAGCAGGGGATCTGGCGGCCGCGGAGATCGGAACAACCGGGCTCCTCGCCGGCGATCTGTTGCCGCGAATTCCTCGGACTTTAAGGTGAAATGAGGGAGTAAAGTGTTAGATGGGATCAATGGTATCATCCGTCCGCTATGGGTGGAGATTGAAGAAAAAGCGATCAGAGAGAATATTCGAAGGATTCAAGCGTTAATTGGTCCCGAGATTAAAATTATGGCAGTGCTTAAAGCGGAAGCCTATGGTCATGGCGCGGCTAGAGTAGCCCAGATCGCGATGGAAGAAGGAATCGACTGGTTTGGAGTGGCGACCCCAGAAGAAGGAATAGCTCTGCGCCAAGCGGGGCTAAAAACCAATATCCTGGTCTTTGGCCCGCTATTACCAGAACAAGCAGCAACATTTTGCGATTATAACCTAGTTAGTACTATTACGATGAGAGAAAGCGCCGAAGCCCTCTCTGTAGAAGCTTGCCGCCACAATGTGGAGATGAAGATCCATATTAAGATTGATACCGGAATGGGGCGGGTTGGTTTTCGTCCGGAAGCAGCGAGGGAAGAAATCAAAAAAATTTTGGTTTTACCCCGGCTTAAAGTAGACGGGATATACTCTCATTTTGCCACAGCCGATTCTCCTGATCTTAATTATGCCGAAAAGCAATTGGCTACTTTCCGCGACTTGCTTTTTCACCTTGATAGTGAGGGTATAAAGTTTCCGCTTAAACATTTAGCGAATAGCGGAGGAATAATTAATCTTCCCGCTAGTTACTTTGATATGGTGCGGGCAGGAATTATTATTTATGGACTTTATCCTTCACCAGAGAGTAAGCAGAGCCGACTTGCTTTAAAACCAGCTTTTTCCCTTAAAACTAAGGTGGTTCAAGTGAAAAGAGTCCCGGTTGGGACCGGAATTAGTTATGGACAGTTCTATCATACCAAGAAGGAGACCACCATTGCAACTCTTCCGATTGGCTATGCCGATGGTTGGAGCAGAGCGCTCTCCGAAAAAGCAGAGGTTTTGATTAAGGGAGAGAAGTATCCGCTTGTGGGGAAAATCTGTATGGACCAGTGTATGGTAGAAGTAGGGGATGCCCCTGTCCAAGTGGGAGATGAAGTGGTATTAATTGGTCAACAAGGCGCTAAGCAGATTACCGTTGATCAAGTAGCATCTTGGCTCGATACGATTAATTACGAGATTATATGCGGGATTAGTTTTAGAGTTCCTCGGGTCTATGTATAACTGGCTCTAGTCGTGCTTTTATACAGATTAAGGAATTGCACAATTCAATTATTTAAAATTCGACCACATATCTGATTTCGTGACTAATCGATCTATACCAGGGGAAACGCTATCGCAAGCTTTCACGATTTCCCCTGGTGTCTATAGATGTCACGAATTCAGATTAATATATTGATAGCCCCACTAGGGATTGTCTAATCTCTATATTTTATTTTAGTTTAAATCACAATATATTTTGAGTGAGGAATTTCCGTAATTAGACAATCCCCTCACCTAGGGAATTTTATCCTGTTTTATACAAATGGATAATTCAGATGAGGAGGTAAAGATAATGGAAAACTTCGAATTTTTGAGCCCTACCAAGATTATTTTCGGAAAAGAATCTGAGCTGCAGGTAGGAACAGAGACCAAAAAGCTAGGTCGCAAAGTGCTACTCCATTATGGAGGAGGAAGCATTAAAAAGTTTGGTCTTTACGAAAAAGTGGTAAAGTCATTACAAGAGGCTGGGGTGGATTTTATTGAATTAGGTGGAGTTCAGCCCAACCCCAGGTTAAGCCTAGTTCATGAGGGGATTAAAATCTGTCGGGAGCATAAAGTTGATGCTATTTTGGCGGTTGGAGGCGGCAGTGTTATTGACTCGGCGAAAGCGATCGGCATAGGAGTTCCATACGAGGGAGAAGTTTGGGATTTGATCGCTGGGGAAATTGTACCAGAAACAACTTTACCAATAGGAGTGATCTTAACGATTCCAGCAGCCGGAAGTGAAGCTAGTAAGAGTTTGGTAATTACGAATGAGGATGGGTGGTATAAACTGGGCTTGAATGTAGAACTGCTTCGGCCAGTTTTCGCAATTATGAATCCTGAATTAACTTTTACACTTCCTCCTTACCAGACTGCGTGTGGGGTCGCGGATATTATGGCCCATATCATGGAACGCTATTTTACTAATGTTAAGCATGTTGACTTAACAGATCGGTTATGTGAAGCTGTTTTAAAAACGTTAATTACCAAAGCGCCGATCGTCTTGGAGGAACCAAACAATTACGAAGCGAGGGCTGATATCATGTGGGCTAGCACCATTGCCCATAATGATCTGTTAAGCACAGGAAGAATCGGAGATTGGGGTTCGCACGCGATCGAACACGAATTAAGCGCGATTTATGATGTGCCCCACGGAGCGGGACTGTCCGTTGTCTTTCCCGCCTGGATGAAATATGTATACCATCACAATATCGATCGTTTCGTACAGTTTGCGACTAGAGTTTGGAACACGGAGCTTGCTTTTGAGGACCCGGAACGCACAGCGTTGGAAGGAATTAATTGCTTGACCAATTTCTTTACCCAAATTGGACTGCCAACTACCCTTAAAGAGTTAAATATTCCAGCGGATCGTTTGGAGGAGATGGCCGATAAAGCAAGTAATTCAGATACAAAGACTCTAGGTAATTTCGTTAAACTCAAGCGAAAAGACATCTTGGAGATTTATAAACTAGCGCTGTAAGCGCAATGTTCGATACTACAAGGGGTTGCTTTTGAAGAGAAGGCAGCCCTCTTTTTTACTGTAAACAATGATTTTAATTCATATTTCGCACCTCTTATATTTAGCATTCAATTGATAGAAACTGATTTTAGCTTGATTTTTGTCTAGAAGTGCGCAAAGTGAATCATAAAAAAGTCAACTTCTTTCCATAATTATATTAAAAACTCATAAATGGCAGGAAAATAATATATTACAACGTATTATATATTGTAAGATGATAAAAAGATGGAATTAATTGTTGGTCACTTAATCTACTAAGGAAGATCTCATTGTGGAGTAAAAATAATGACAAATTGTTTATTCAAATGTGAAAATTTATCGGCTTATAATTTTGATGGCTACATCTTAAAAAATATCAACTTTATGTTAATGCCTGGTGAAGTTCATGCTTTAGTTGGCGAGCGGGGAGTGGGAAAGAAAACCTTTGTTGATGTTATTGCTGGTTTTGTAAAAAATATACAGGGGGATATTTATTATAAAGGGCAGAATATCACGTCACAGCTTTGTTCAAAAGGTATTGAAGAAATCAAAGTTTTATTACAAAAATCATGCTTGATTGATAATTTATCGATCGCAGAAAATCTATTCTTAAAGAATTACCCTAAAAAAACCATAGGGATGCCATTAATTGATTGGCAGCAGATCTATTTAACAACTTCCCATCTTTTAAAGGAGTTAAAAATAGAATTAGACTATAGGAAAAAAATTAGTGAACTAACTAATGAAGAGAAAAAAATAGTAGAGATTATAAAAATATATCTCCAAGACCCGGATATTATTGTGCTGCATGAGCCAACGGAAAATTTAGGCGTAAAATCCATCGAAAAACTATATAAAATTATTGAGATTTTAAGGAATAAAGGACGAGGAATTATTTACGTTACCAATCAATGGGAAGAAGCGCTTAAAATTTCGGATCGGATTTCCATACTCTATAAAGGACAGCTGGTGGGTACTCTTTCTACGACAGAAGCAAAGAAAAATCCTAGCAAGTTATTACATAAGATTTACGGTTGGACTAATTTCCGGGAAAATAATAAGAATATTGGTGATGAAGACGCAGAAGTATTTGAAGCCGTATTTAAGGCGGCGGAATTTTTATCATCAGATTATGAATTAAAAGATGTTTTATCGATGTTGGCTCGATATGCGACTAAAGTAATGAATGCTGATGGGTGCATGATCGATTTAATTGATGAAGGCACTTGGTCAGTTATTGATACGGTAACGTTTAAAACTAAAGAAGATTTAGAAGCGCTGCTTAAAAAAGAGTCAATCATGCTCATTGTTCGTGAAGGAGAATTATTTTACGCGACAGAAAACGATAAAAACTTCATCTCTCTTTTTGAAAGACAAAAAGGGGTAAAAACGATTATTTGTTCTCCAATTTTAATCAGAACGCAAATTACCGGGTTTATTCAAGTATTTTATCAAGATCTATATGCTTATTCAGATAAAGAAGCGGCGTATTTGCTTACTTTAGCTAAACAGGTTGGGATCGCCATCGAAGATACGAGACTACTTGGCAGATCAACTTTGTTGCAGGAAAGCCACCATCGTATAAAAAACAATCTTCAAAGCATCATTAGCCTTATCTCTTTACAAAAAGACTTTATCCAAAAAGATCCGAACAAGTCGATCGATGTCGTTATGAATGAAATCATTTCGTATATTAAAAGTATAGCGGCGGTCCATGATTTACTATCAAAAGATAAGCTAGGTAGAAGTATTATTAATGTTAAAGAAATCATCTCATCAATCAAAGACTTATATGCTATTAATAGAAATATTACTATTAATCTGGAGATAGATGATATTTTTATTTCTTATAATAAGGCCACGGTGGTGGCATTAATTGCGAACGAGTTATTAAATAACTGCATTAAACATGCTTTTAAGCAATGTGAAGATGGGATTGTCAACATAACTTGTAAGAAACAACCAAAGCATATTTTATTAATTGTTGAAGATAATGGACAGGGGTTTCCAGAAAATTTTGACTTAGAAAATTTGCGAACTTTAGGATTATCGATTGTTTATGCGACAGTTATAAATGAATTTAAAGGACAGATAAAGATAGAAAGAACTCGGGGGACGAGATTTGTAATTCTCTTACCTGAGGAAAACCTGCTCCTCTCTTAGCAAGGTTGGTTTTAAAAAGAAACATTTATTTAGGGGAGGTAACATGGAACATAATAATTCGCTTAAAATACTAGTAGCCGAGGATGAATATCTAATTTTAATGGGGCTTACATCTTCGCTCAAACGTTTGGGTTATCAAATAGTGGCGGAAGCGACAGATGGGCAACAAGCAATAGAATTGAGTCTTGAAAAAAAACCGGATATTATCATTATCGATATTAATATGCCTTTAATCGACGGGTTGGAAGCAGTGAAAAGAATTAACGAAAAAACTTTTATTCCCAGTATTATCGTGACCGGATATAATAATAAAGCATTAATCCAAAAAGCAGCTGATCTTGGGGTATTTGGCTATTTAATTAAACCGGTTGATGAAAAAGATTTAAAACCAGCGATTGAAATTGCCATGGCCAAATTTAAGGAGTTCCAAAGATTGCAACAGGAACTGAAAAAGACCGCCGAATCCTTAGAGACGCGAAAATATGTCGAAAGAGCAAAAGGAATCTTAATGGACCAATTAAACTTAAAAGAAGGCGAGGCCATGAAATTATTACAACAAAAAAGTAGAGATAGCAATAAAAAAATTGCAGTAATTGCCCAAGAAATTATCAAAGCTAGCGAAATACTGAGTATCAAAGCGAAAAAATAACTTAAAATAATGAGGACGTTAGTATTTTTAACTACAAGCCCAAATAACGGGGCTTGGATCTATTGACTTAACTACACATTTACATTATAATAAAAGTGATTTAACGGGTAGACTTATAGATAAATAATATAAACCTATACTCATGATTGGTATAGTGTTTAAAAGGTCAAGACGCCTTATATTCACACGAATATAGGGCTTTTTTTGTCTAAGTGTACGTCTATTTTCTTGCAGGTGAATCGGGTAAAAGGTGTTACTTGGTAAGATTAAGTTAGTTGGGCAGTAGGTACTATTTTATATTTAAAACGTTTACGTGATTTAAGACATAAATATAAAGTTTCTACCCATCAAGCTAATTGCGTTGTTTCCTTAATTAAAGGTTACGACAAAAATATATAGTCTGTTGCTTACAGGTCGCCATCAATGTTAACTCTCACCTTTCACACCCCTTTTATTAGCATCCAGTTTATAGAAACTAATTTTAGCTTGACCTTTGTTTAAAAGGTGCGAAAAGGAGTTAACTACTTGGTTTGCTCGCGCAAAAGCAAAAACAGAAAAATGTTAATTTGACAAGGAACGAAGCTTTTCTAAGCAGTTGTTCACTTCAGCTTCGCTGGGGCACATTAAGGATGAAACCAGTCTAACAGCGACAAGCTATTGCACAAGTGACGAGCGGCGGCTACGAGCTATGAGGCGCAATTCTCTAAACTGACTATCAATATTTAGCGGCGTGACAGTTAAAGATGGAGACTAACGCGATTAGCCCAGATCGGGGTAAAATTTTAATAAAAAAAAGGAGGAGTTTTTGTGAAAACCAGGAGAATGCTCGTTTGGTTAGTCATCATGTTGTGCGCGATTTCATTATGTGCAGTTACTGGGGCAGCCAAGAAAAAGACCATTGGGGTGTTGATTTGCGATTTTAGTGACCAGTTCCAAGTTTACATGATGGACGGGATGAAAGAAGCAGATAAGAAATACCCGGATATCGAGTTTGTTTATCAGGATGCAAAGTATGACGCAAATACACAGATGAACCAGATGGAGAACTTAATTATGCGGAATACTGATGCGATCATTGTGATGCCTGTTGACGCCAAAGCTTCGGTGCCTATGGTTAAACAAGCAGTGAATGCAGGTATTCCCATTATAAGTGTCAACAGAAAACTTGAAAACCAGGAAGTGGCTGTCTCCTATGTGGGGTCTAACGACGTAGAAGCTGGAGAGATTTTGATGGGGCAGATGGCTAAACTCCTGGGAGGGAAAGGTAATATTGCCGTCCTTGAAGGGCAAATGGGACACGAACCCCAGATCAGAAGGCAACAAGGGATTATGAATATCCTGAAAAAATACCCGAATATCAAAATTGTTGCCGACATGCCGGCAGATTGGTATCGAGATAAAGGAATGGCTGTTATGGAAAACTGGCTTCAATCGGGTCTAAAAATAGATGCGGTTGTTGCCCATAATGATGAAATGGCAATCGGCGCTTTAAAAGCAGCAGAAGATGCGGGAGTACGGCTTTTCATTGCGGGGATTGACGCTACCCCAGAAGCATTGGATTTTGTAAGGCAAGGCAAACTAGCCTTTACCGTATTCCAGGATGCAAAAGGCCAGGGTAAAGGAGCTATTGAAACTGCTGTCCAAGTAGTCAACGGTAAAAAAGTTTCTAAGGAAGTTATCATTCCTTTTGAATTAGTGTTTAAAGAAAAAGCAGATGAGTATGAAGCTAAGTATAAATAAGCTTTAACTTTTTAACAAGCTGTGCCGGTTGGATACAGGATAAAACCTGTATCCAACCGCTTTAATAAAGGGGTGAAAAGATGCGGGAAGAATACTTGCTGGAAATGACTGGGATTACAAAAAATTTTCCCGGAGTTCGTGCTTTAAATAATGTTGACATGAAAGTTAAACCAGGCTCGATCCATGCGCTGGTTGGTGAAAACGGCGCGGGAAAATCCACGCTGATGAAATGTCTGATCGGAATTTATTCACCGACATCAGGAGAAATCTTTTTCGATGGGCAGAGAATTGACCATTATTCCACTGCGGATGCGTTGGGGATGGGGATTTCAATGATTCATCAGGAACTGTCTCCGGTATTGTACCGTCCGATCATGGAAAATCTGTGGCTTGGACGGGAACCGCTGAATAAACTCGGACTGGTGGATCACCAAAAAATGTATGAAATGAGCCTGGCGGTGCTCAAAGAGATCGAACTGGATGAAGATCCACGGACACTCATGGTCAATTTGACAGTGGCGAAGATGCAGATGGTTGAAATTGCAAAGGCAATTTCTTATGACGCAAAACTGATCATTATGGACGAGCCTTCTTCCGCGTTGACGGAACATGAAGAGCAGCAGCTGTTCAGAATTATCCGTAAATTAAAGGAAAAAGGCACTTCCGTAGTCTATATTTCACACCGACTGAGCGAAATCTTCGAAATTGCGGATATTGTGACCGTATTTCGGGACGGGAAAAATGTCGGGACAGAACGGATCGACCAGCTGACAATGGAACAGATTATTGAGATGATGATCGGCCGTACGATGGATGAAATGTATCCGAAGGTCCCGGCGGAGATCGGTGAGACGATTTTGCAGGTAAAAAATCTTTCCCACCGGAAATTTTTCCGCAATATCTCTTTTGAAGTACGGAAAGGCGAGATTCTCGGTATCGCCGGGCTGGTTGGCGCGGGCAGGACCGAGGTGATCGAAACCATATTCGGCGTCCGGCCGAAATTGTCCGGGGAAATCCTTGTCCACGGACGACCGGTAGCAATTAATTCGCCGAGGGATGCGATTGCCAACAAAATGAGCTTTTTGACGGAAGATCGCCGGGCAACCGGCATTTTCTCGGTTCTGGGAGTTGATACGAATATTGCGATCCCCAATTATGATCAGTTCCTGACCAAAATCGGATTTGTTGACCATGCGGCAGTTAAAGAAGCCTGTTCGGATTATGTGGACAAGATCCAGATCAAAACACCCAGCCTGGACCAGGCGATCCAGCATCTGAGCGGCGGCAACCAGCAGAAA
>DHOO01000054.1 GCA_002409975.1 Firmicutes bacterium UBA5388 | reverse complement strand
CCAGCGTGAGCGACTACTTAATAATTAAGTCGTAACGGCATAATCACATAAGTATATTTTTCGTTATTATTCAATTTTAAAACAGAAGCTTTCATTCCTTTAGAAAGATTAAAAACAATCTGTCCCTCATCGCCAACAACTTTTAAAAAGTCAATTATATACTGGGAATTAAACCCTATTTCTAAAGGTTCGCCATCATAAGAACCACTCAGTTTCTCTGAGAACTGACCTAAATCCGGCTCAGTAGCAAAGATGTTTATATTATCTTCTGAAAAACTAAGTTTAACTGCTCTATCGATCAGAGAACTTCTTGTTAAAGCACTTAAAAAAGTTGATCGTTCAAAAGCGACTTGGCCATCAAATTCTTTAGGGATAACTTGCTCATAGCGAGGGAATTGAGCATTGATTAATCTCGTATAAAAGACTACCCCTCTGCTAACAGCATATAACTGCTTATTCACTAATAAAAAATCAATCTGTTCATCATCATTCTCCAAAATAGTAGTAATTTCCTTAAGCGCCTTTACAGGAACAAGAAAACTATTTTTAGAACTACATTTTATGGAGAGGTCTTTAATTACTAATCGATTAATATCGGTTGCTACCATTCGTAAATTCCCTTCATCAAACTCCCACAAAATACTAGAAAGAAAAGGTCTAGAGTCCTGAGGAGCTGTTGCGTAAACACTCTGTTTTACGGCTTCTCTAAAGACAGCAGCTTGTAAGGAAAATAAGAAAAGGGCATCGCGATCTCTGTTTTTATCTTCTCTTAAAAGATTAATTGTCTTGATTCCTTCAGGGAGAGCAGGATATTCCTCCGCAGGGAAAATATTTAAACTAAAAAAAGAATTGGCTGTTTTAATATTAAAGGTTTTCTCGCCATCATCAATTCCCATTTCAATTCTTCCCGGAGGAAGATGTCGGATTGCATCATAAAAAGTTCTTCCCGAGACCACAATACGTCCGGGGGTGATGATCGTCACTTCAGGAATTTTGATTTCAATTCCGACCTCGAGGTCACTACCAAAACAAAAAAGTTGATCATCTCTTGTCTCTAATAACAATCCGCTAAGAATTGGCATGGTACTTCTTGCCGGTATAACTCTAGTTACGATCTGTAAAGATCTAACCAACTCTTCTTGAGAACAAAGAAGTTTCATTCTTTAACCCCCTTCGGTTTTCCTTTTAAAAGTTATCAACACTAAAGAATTCTATAATAGTACTATTATATATAATAATAGATAATTAGTCGTAGTAATAGTATACCGTAAATTGTGGATAAATCCTTTATTACCAGCTAAGGCAGATAAAATCAAATTAGGAACTTGTGGATTAAAAAGCTTGTTATCTACAAGTTAAGTTTATCCACAAGGAAAAACTTTTTTGTGGATAAACAACCCACAACTTACCCGCAATTTTCCCCCAGTTTAACCACATAGGAATTACATAATTACTAAAGCTTTTATGTGAGCAACCTAGAAAATACCTCGAGGCTTGTCGAGGCGCCTGGCTTTGCTTTAAATCACTTCGTAATGGGAAAGGTAGCCGGCGTGAAGGAGTATATAGTGTTTAACATTTATTTCGAAGGGATTGTCTAATTTCCCAAATTCCTCACTCCGAATATATTGTATTGGGACCTTTTAGGATACAACGCAAAAAGCTTTAGTAGGATTATCAATTTATTGTGGTTAAATCATGCATAATGGATTATGCAATTCTTTAACATAAAAAAAGATGTAAAACTTAGACAAAGAGGTTATGCTTGTTGTAATTGTTTTGTAAGATCTTTTACGGTTTGATCTATTTTGGGGTCGTTCGTTATTAATTCTTTAATTCTGTCGCAGGCGTGAATAACTGTTGTATGATCTCTACCTCCAAACTCTTCTCCTATTTTAGGGAGAGACGCATCAGTTAATTCCCTACTTAGATACATAGCTATTTGTCGCGGAAAAGCAATATTTTGGGTACGTCTTTTTGATTTAAAATCATCAATAGTTAGCTGAAAGAAATCTGCCACTAATTGTTGAATTAAAGGAATGGTAACTCTTTTAGCTTGCTGTGCAGAAATGATATCTTTAAGAACTTCATCTGCTAAGGCTATCGATATTTCCTGGTTGGTTAACGAGGAATAAGCAATTACCCTGATGAGAGCGCCTTCTAATTCACGAATATTTGAATTAATTAAATCGGCGATATAAACCATTACATCATTAGGAAGCTTCCAGCCTTCAAATACAGCTTTTTTTCTTAAAATAGCAATCCTTGTTTCTAGATCTGGGGCTTGAATATCCGTAATTAAACCCCATTCAAAGCGAGAACGTAAACGATCTTCTAAAGTGGGAATTTCTCTAGGTAGCCGATCGCTTGAGATAACAATCTGTTTACTTGCTTCGTGTAAAGCATTAAAAGTATGAAAAAATTCTTCTTGGGTACTTTCCTTACCGGCTAGAAACTGAATATCGTCGATTAGTAATAAATCAACGTTTCGATATTTAGCTCTAAAACTGGGAGTTTTATTTTTTTGAATAGCATTAATAAGTTCATTGGTAAATTTTTCAGATGAGACATAAACTACTTTAAAATAGGGATTATTTTGCATAACAAAATGGCCAATAGCCTGCATTAAATGGGTTTTTCCCAGACCAACTCCGCCATAAACAAATAAAGGGTTATAGGCTCTAGCTGGAGATTCAGCTACTGCTAAGGAGGCAGCATGAGCAAACCTGTTACTTTCACCAACGACAAAAGATTCAAAAGTATACTTAGGATTAAGATTCATCGCATTTTCTTCAGCGCCGAAGATTACATGAGGGGTGGATAAATGATGTTCTTCAGAAGAATTATTCTTTTGAATAATAAATTTTAAACTTAGTTCATCCGGGATATAGTTGTTGAGCGTTGAGATAAGAAGGGACGCGTATCTACTTTCCAGTAAGTCTCTGGCAAATTCGTTAGGAACTTCAATAAATAAGATATTATTTTCAAGTTTCCACGGTCTAGTTGGCTTAAGCCAAGTTTCATAACTGGGTTTGGTCATTTGAGGTTCAACATCTTCCCGAACTTGTGTCCAAATGGTTTCTAGTTCCTCAATGGTCATTACCTTTCCACCTTTCAACAGATCAAAATATAAAAGGGTAAAAAGAGATTAAAAGATTAATTAAAAACAATCCACAGCCTGTGTATAAATTGTGAGTAAAAATGAGGATAAGAAAAGAAAAAACAGATGCGGTGAGTGTTAAAAAAAATAATTGTAAAAAATGGGAGATAAAGAAAACCTATTTAAAATTGAAAACAGTATTTTTTGAGTTATCCACATTATCCACAGGTTTTAATAAAAAATGTGGATAATGTGGAGGTGCGATGTCTATGATACCAGATTCTCTCTGCTTTGACAATTCTGCTTTTGTGCCGTAAAAACCGGAATAAGGGAAATATAATGGCAACTTAATACCAAAAACTGCTTTAAAGAAAGAAATGTGGATAACTTTTTCGAAGAAATATTGACAACCCTTCACGGGCTATTTATAATAAACTAGAATAAACATAGGCTCAAAGCGAGGTGAGAAAAGGTGAAAAGAACTTTCCAGCCAAATAAATTAAAAAGAAAAAGAAAAATGGGGTTTTTAGTTAGAATGTCCACCCGCAGAGGGCGACAACTAATCAGTCGACGTCGAGCAAAAGGAAGAAAGGTTTTATCTGCTTAAAAATGAAAGGGTATGAAACCTTAAAAAAAAATTGGGAATTCAAAGAGACTTTTAGTAAAGGGCGTTCCTTTTTTAACAAGTATTTTGTTCTGTATGTTCGACCCTTGTCTACAAAAAAAGGTCAGTTAAAGGTAGCCTTTTGCGTGGGGAAAAAATTGGGGTGTGCTGTGCGGCGCAATAAAATTAAACGACAGATGAGACATGCTTTTCTATCTTTTGAAAACCAGGTAAAAAGGGAGGTTGCAGTTATTGTAATTGCCCGTGGTAAAGTTGAGGAGATAGATTTTTCGCTTATCTGCGCTTCCCTAAGGGATCTTTGTGTTAAAGCGAAATTAATCAATGCTTAGAAAGATAATTGTAGAGTTAATCCTTTTTTATCAGCACTATCTCTCGCCCCTTAAACCACAGATGTATAAATGTAAATACTACCCCAGTTGTTCCCAGTATACTTTAGAAGCTGTTGAAAGATTTGGGTTAAAAGGTATTGTTCTTGGCTGTAGAAGAGTTATTTCTTGTCATCCATGGAGCCAGGGAGGATATTCTCCTGTGCCGGAGAGATGGCCGGGGTGGGGAGGGATTTTTCGTAAGCAAAGGGGCTAAGCCCCTTTTTTTCCATCAGGTAAATAATTTACGTAAGTTGTGAAAAGATACGGAAGAGGAATTTTATAGAGTAAAGAGAATAAGTTCTTTGATAAGTCGGTTTCAAAAAAAAATCCTTAGATAGAAAGGTGTGGAATAATAACTTATGATCAATGCCTTATCCGGGATGATGGCTAGTGTTTTGAATTATTTTCAAAGTGTTCTTGGGTTGGGATGGGGAATGGCCATTATTTTACTGACTATTGTGGTCAAAGTCGTTCTTTTTCCTTTTTCCATTAGTCAAATTAGATCGATGGAGGGAATGAAAAAGATACAGCCGCAGATCAAGGAAATACAGGAGAAATATAAGAAAAATCCAGAAGAACAGCAACGTAGGATGATGGAGGTTTATAAAGAAAATAAGGTAAACCCTTTAGGCGGATGTTTACCACTTCTGCTACAACTTCCTTTTTTATGGGCTTTATTTGGCTTATTGAACAATCCAGAAAAATTCAATATTGATTTTACCAATGCATTTTTTTTAACCATGGATTTAGCAAAGAGTAAATATTTGGTTTTGGGAATTATTTCTGGATTAACCTCATTTTTACAACAGAAGATGACAACGGTTGCTAATACAGATCCTTCTCAGTCAAGTTTTATGTATTTTATGCCCATCTTTATGGGTTATATTACTTATACCCTTAAAGCTGGAGTCGGCCTTTACTGGGTTGCTAGCACGATTATTGGTATTCTCCAGCAATGGTTGATTGCAAAATTTTTTATCCGTGAGAATCCACAAGTAGAAAGTTAATTAAAACGTCAATTTTTCTAAATTTTAAAACTCTGGAGCTCCTAAAAGGAGGTTTTACTTATGAAATCAGTAGAGATAGTGGCTCGGACCAGAGAAGAGGCGCTTGAATTAGCACTTAAGGAATTAGAAGTTGATGAGAGTAAGGTTAAAGTAGAGGTATTAGAAGAAACCTCAAGTAAAGGTTTTTTAGGATTTTTAAATGTCAGCAAAGTTAAAATACGTGTGTCTATTAAAGAAGACATGGCACAGCAAGCAGTAAGATTATTACGGGAGATTTTGGTTAATATGGGTGTTTTAGCTCAGGTTGAGATGTTTAAGCGACCAGGGTACGTAATGCTTAATATTAATGGAGATGATCTCGGGAAGTTAATTGGTCGTCACGGTCAGACTTTGAATGCCTTACAGTATCTAGTAAATCTAGCGATGTATAAGGCAAATGAGAATCATGAGCGAGTTATTATTGATGTTGCCGGATATAGAAAACGAAGGGAAGAAAACTTAAAGAGGTTAGCCCTTTCTACAGCAGAGCGAGTAAACAGAAAAGGGAGAAAGGAGATATTGTACCCAATGTCTCCTCATGAGCGGAGAATTATTCATTTAACCTTGCAAAACAGTAAAGAAGTTATGACTTACAGCGAAGGAGAGGATCCTCATCGACGGGTGATTATTTCTCCTAAAAATTAGCTTATAATAAACACGTGCCTGGAGGCACGTGTTATTTTTCAAAAGATAAAGTTGTCTTCCACCCTAGCAAGCAAGGGCAAGTGAAGGGTAAAGAATAGCTTCCGTACGAATTTTTAAAGTATAATTTTTAAGGTGTTTAACTATGAAAGATACACATACGATTGCAGCGATCTCTACTCCTCAAGGAGAGGGAGGAATTGGGATCATTAGGATTAGTGGAGATGAAGCGATTAGGATTGGATCAAAAATCCTTAGCCATCCTTCTGGAAAAAAAATCACCTTCTGGCCCGAACGTCAGGTTCGTTTAGGGTTAGCCGTATCTCCAGACGGCACTATCATTGATGAAGTAATCTATTTTTTCTTTAAAAAAAATAGAAGTTATACGGGTGAAGATGTATTAGAGATTCAGGGTCATGGTGGGTATCAAAATCTCAAAAAAATATTAACTTATACGATAAAGGCTGGAGCACAACTAGCGGAACCGGGCGAGTTTACTAAAAGAGCCTATTTAAATGGTCGTCTGGATTTAACTCAAGCTGAAGCAGTAATTGATCTCATAAGATCACGAACTGATTTGGCTCATCAGGTGGCATTAACGCAGTTACGGGGAGAACTGTCGACTGTGATTAAGGAGCAGGAGACTAGGTTGCTGGAACTTTTAGTACCGATTGAGGCTGCCTTAGATTTTCCTGAAGATGAGATTCCAGATCTAGAACGTGAGCAAGCGCTAAATGTTATTCAAACCGTTCAACAAGAACTAGAAAATTTATTAGCTCAAGCTGACAAAGGGATTATTCTACGCGAGGCAGCTTCGGTGGTTTTAGCTGGCCGACCTAATGTGGGAAAATCAAGTCTGCTTAACCGCCTTCTGGGCGAGGAGCGAGCGATTGTTACTCCGATTCCTGGCACGACAAGGGATTTTGTTGCGGAAACCATCGATCTTGATGGAGTTCCGGTGAGGTTAATAGATACGGCTGGAATTCGAGAGATCGATAATGTGGTGGAAAAAGCTGGTGTAGAGAGGGCTTGGCAAATAATAAGGGAGGCCGACTTAATTTTAGCCGTGCTGGATTCAGCAACGGAAATGTCAAGAGAAGATCAAGAGATGATTAATAGTATTAAGCAGAAAAAAGCGGTTATTATTCTAAATAAGACAGACCTACCGGTGAAATTGTTTTCCGAAGACTTAAGAGCTAAGTTTCCTGGATATACTATATTATCTGTTTCAGCCATAACAGGAGTTGGAATTAAGGCGCTTAAAGATGTGATCAGGGAAGAATTAATGGGAATTTGCGGTACAGATGAACATCCAGTTTTAGTTACGAAATTAAGACATAAAGAAGCTTTAGAGGAAGCGGTCGAACGCCTTCATTCTGTTGCTGAGGGGCTCCAGTTGCAGTGTAGTGAAGATTTGCTGGCCGGAGATATAAGGTCGGCTTTAGAGGCTTTAGGTCGGATTACTGGCCGATCAGTCTCCGAAGAGATAATTAATGAGATTTTTTCCCAATTTTGTATTGGGAAATAGGGTGAAGATACAAATGAAAAAAAATTATGATGTGGCGGTAATTGGGGCGGGTCATGCCGGGTGTGAAGCGGCTAATGCAGTTGCTAAAATGGGTTTTACTACTTTATTACTAACCTTGAATTTTAATAATATTGCTTTTATGCCTTGTAATCCATCAGTAGGTGGTCCAGGAAAAGGTAATCTGGTGAGAGAGATAGATGCTTTGGGCGGATTAATAGGACGGAATACAGATCAGTCCCACTTACAGATGCGGGCTCTAAACACTCAGAAGGGACCAGCGGTTAGAGCTTTACGAGCCCAAACGGATAAGCATTTATACCAACAATTGATGCAGTATTACTTAGAGCGCCAACCCCTAATCTCAATTCGACAGGGGGAGGTCTCTATGCTCAAAAGAATAAAGAACCATTGGCGTGTAACTCTAAATACTGGGGTCTGTTATGAAGTTCCGGTCGTAATTATCGCCACCGGGACATTTTTACGAGGAAAGGTGCATGTCGGCCTGTTATCTTATTCTTCCGGACCCCAGGGACAACATCCATCTATTGCTTTAGCTGAGAACCTTGAGGCTCAAGGGATCAGGTTTAAACGTTTTAAAACCGGGACCCCTGCTCGGGTTCGCAAACGCTCTTTAGATTTTTCGCGGATGATTGAGCAACCAGGGGATGGGGTAACCCACGGTTTTTCTCACTGGCTACCTTGGGAGCCCAAAAAGCCAATTTCGTGTTGGCTTACGTATACCAATGAAAAGACGCACCAGATTATAAAAAACAATCTACACTTGGCTCCAATGTATTGCGGGGCTATTACAGGGATCGGTACTCGCTATTGTCCGTCGATTGAAGGTAAGGTGGTCACCTTCCCGCAGAGAGATCGACATCAAGTCTTTATAGAACCGGAAGGATTAAATACTGATGAAATGTATGTAGCAGGTTTATCAAGTAGTTTACCTGAAGAAATACAGGATGAGTTTATGCGCACTGTCCCTGGTCTAGAAGAGGTAGAGATGGTAAGACCAGGCTATGCCATCGAGTATGATGTTGTTGCTCCGGACCAGCTTTTAACCTCACTACAAATTAGGGAATGGCCGGGTCTGTTCTGCGCTGGTCAAATTAACGGCACCTCAGGATATGAAGAGGCCGCGGCGCAAGGGATTGTTGCTGGGATTAATGCGGGGCTATATTTAAAGGGAGAAGAACCTTTTGTTTTACAACGAAATGAGGCTTATATCGGGGTTTTGATTGATGATTTAGTTACAAAAGAAAACAATGAACCTTATCGGATTATGACCTCAAGAGCAGAGTTTCGCTTGTCCTTGAGACAAGAGAATGCTGATTTACGGTTGGCAGATTATGGATATAAATTCAAACTTCTGTCTGACCAAGAATACCAAACTTTTATGGAAAAGAAAGAAAAAATCAACAACAAACTTTCGTTTTTAGAAACAACTTATTTATTACCGGGTTCGGTAGAAGCGGATCAACTTAAAAAAGAGACTGGTGTAGACATTCTTCAAAAAACCAGCTTAAGACAGAGCTTAAAAATGCCGGAGATTCAATTAACAGTGCTGTGGAAGACTTTTAACCAACAAAGCAACCAGACGACAGAGGAAGATGAGGTGGTTGAAAATCTGATAAAATATCAAGGTTATCTGGAAAGAGAAGCAAAAATGGCGGAACGTTTACAGAAAACAGAAAATAAAAAAATACCAAGTGATTTTGATTATTTTTCTGTACCAAATTTATCTTTTGAAGCTAGAGAGAAGCTTAACAAATTCCGACCAGAAACGATGGGACAAGCAAGCCGAATTAGCGGGGTTAGTCCTGCGGATCTAAGCGCCTTGCTAATTTGGATGACGAGGAGTCGAAAAAAATGAATACGGATCTCCAGATAATGCAAGAGCATCTTAAGTTCTTTACAGCCTTAGATCAGAACAAAACAGAGAGACTTTATAATTATTTAGCGTTTGTTTTAGAAGCGAATCAGCAAATAAATTTAACCTCTATTACAAACTGGGAAGATGCTGTAATTAAGCATCTTTTTGATTCACTTACTATTTCCAAGTTAGCTTGGTGGACCGATTATTCGCTAATCTTAGATCTTGGTTCTGGGGCCGGATTTCCTGGAATCCCTTTAGCGATAACCTATCCAGAAAAAAACTTTCATGTTCTAGAAGCGAGTAAGAAGAAAGTTGAATTCTTAAAGACGGTTAAACACCATTTAAACTTAGAAAACCTCTTAATTCTAAATGAAAGAGCAGAGACTTTAGCCCATCAGCCCGACTATCGAGAGCAATACGAATTAGTGTTGGCGAGAGCTGTAGCGGAACTGCCAGTTATTCTTGAACTTGCTATTCCTTTCTGTCAAAATGGAGGAATCTTTGTAGCTTTTAAAGGGCCGCATTATTCTCTTGAGTTAGAGCGGGCGGAAAGGGCAATTCGGTTGTTTGGAGTCAAATTAGAACAGAGTTATCATTATCATCTTCCTTTAGAGATGGGGGCACGCACTCTGCTAGCTTTTAAAAAGATAAAAAAAACCCCTGAAAAATATCCTCGCAGAGCAGGTATCCCCGCAAAACGTCCTGTACTCTAAAAGACAATGTTTCACGTGAAACAATAAGACGTTGTGGCCAGTTTGTGTTAATCAGAAGGCATTACTGACTTTTCTACCGAAACCTATTGCTGGTTTATGGTCATGAACAGCTTGGTTTCTATTAAGGAAAGGCATGAATAAACCAGAAAAAGCATAAGGTGAGAGAACTTTGTTTTTTTATCAGATATTCTTAGTGAGACTAAGGGTGAGATAAGGAAATTGTGCAATTATATTTTTATAAGCTAATTACGTTATTCCCTTAATTTGGGGTCACGACACGATATAGTGTGTCGTTTGCAAGTCGTTCATCTGGCCAGATGAATCGATAAACAGCGAAGGCATTCTTTAAATAGGCTATCAATATATTGTGATAGTCGCTCACGCGGGCTACCGCTTAATGAAAATCAGAGCCAGGCGCCGCGACAAGCATCCAAGGCATTTCTTTAGATGGGATCGTTGAAGCTGAGGACAACGCAATTAGCCGATTATATAGCTGTTAAAAATACTTCATCTTAAAAGGATTAGTCGTTTGCCAGATAAAACTGAATATAGGTTATACCCTAAAGTGGCGTGGGTTTTTGAAGAGATTTTAGCCGTTATGAGCGATGGTAAAATATAATTACTTACGAAAACTAGCAGGAAGTTTTATCTTGGTTCGCGAAGTAAATTTAGGATTTTGCTGGTTATAATCAAGTTAATTGCGTTATTCCTTAAAGTGGGAGGTCCGACCCATTAATCTGTTGCTCCATAGGTAGTTGTTAATGTAAGCTACTGCTTGATACAGTAAAGAAGTAATAACTTATTAAAGAAGTAACCCTGATAGTCTAATAGATGTTGTGTACATTGTTTGCTATTTTGAGGCGTGACCTTATTTAAGGGAAGAACGCAATGAATCTATAAGAGAAGAAAAGGAGGGAAGTTACGATGGGAAAAGTATTAGCTATTACTAATCAAAAGGGAGGCGTTGGTAAGACTACTACTGCTGTTAATTTAGGAGCTTGTCTGGCCGTTTTGGGGAAAAAAGTATTAGTTCTTGATAATGATCCTCAAGGAAATGCCACTAGTGGTTTGGGCTTAAAAAAGGGTGAAATTAAAAAGTGTATCTATGATGTGTTAATTAGCGAAATTCCGATTCAGGATGTGATCACAGCCACTCAAATTACTAATCTATCGGCTGTACCAGCTACAATTAGATTAGCAGGAGCTGAAGCTGAATTGGTAGGGATGATGGCAAGGGATCAGCGTCTTCGGCGTTCAATTGAACCGGTGAGAAATAATTATGATTTTATTTTAATAGATTGCCCGCCTTCTCTTGGAAATCTTACACTAAATGCCTTGGCTGCTGCTGATGCGGTAGTTGTGCCCATTCAATGCGAATATTACGCTTTAGAAGGGCTTAGTCAATTAATGAAGACTTTACAATTGGTCCAGAAATATTCTAACCCTTCGCTTTCTATACAAGGGGTGGTTTTAACGATGTATGACAACCGAACTAACTTGTCCCAACAGGTTGCAGAGGAAGTAAAGAGTTATTTTCAAGAGAGAGTATATGAGTCGATTATCCCCAGAAATATTCGACTTAGTGAGGCCCCAAGCCACGGCTTGCCAATTAACCTTTATGATGAAAAATCAAAGGGAGCAGAAGCTTATCTTGATTTAGCCAAGGAAGTGATTGCTGGTGAATAGAACTCGAGCTTTAGGTAAGGGGTTAGGAGCTTTAATTCCCCAACTGGAAGAAGCTGATCTCCAGAACACTTTAGAAGTACCTGTCGAGAAGATTGAAATTAATCCTTACCAACCAAGAAGATCTTTTGATCGCGAGAGCCTCACTGAACTTTCTGAATCGATTAAAATTCATGGCGTATTGCAACCTTTATTAGTAAGGAAAAGCGCCGATCACTATCAATTAATTGCTGGAGAACGCCGCTTACGCGCCTCTAAACTGGCGGGACTTGATACGGTTCCTGTAGTGATTAAAGACTTAGATGATCGGGCTGTAATGGAGATAGCCTTAGTTGAAAACCTTCAACGGGAAGACTTAAATCCGATCGAGGAAGCGGAAGCTTATAAAAAATTGATCGAAGAGTTTAAACTTACCCAAGAAGAAGTTGCTAAATCAGTAGGGAAGAGCAGATCATCAATTACCAATACCTTGCGTCTTTTAAACCTCCCAACAGAGATTCAACAACTAGTCTTGAATGAAACAATCACAATGGGACATGCTAGAGCGCTATTGGGATTGGATTTACCAGAAAAACAGATTCATCTTAGCAAAAAGATTATTGAAGAAAACCTATCGGTTCGTGATACTGAAGAATTAATCCGTTTAATGAATATTTCGGATGTTCCACGTGAAACATTAGAAGGAGAAAAAAAGAAAGAGGTTGTTTACCCGCGATTGCCAACCCTTGATCCTAACCTTCAGGCAATAGTAGATGATATGACTCGTTTATTTGGGACTAAAGTTCGGATAAAAAATAGTGGAAAACGGGGGAAAATAGAGATCGAATACTATTCCCAAGAGGAATTGGAAAGGATCACCGAGATTCTATTAAGTTTGTAGTAGAGGTAGAAATTTAACCCGGTAATTCTTTTTTTAAGGAGGAAGAGTTTTGAACAACCTCTGGTTGTCTTTGCTATACGAAGTAAAAGAAGGAAAGGTCTCTCCGGAGAAAGCTTTAGAGTCATTAGCAGATTTACCTTATGAAGATCTAGGTTTTGCAAAAATTGATCACCATCGCCAGTTACGCCAAGGGGCGACCGAAGTAATTTATTGTCCAGGAAAAACAGATGAACAAGTAATAGAAATTTTTAAACGCTTAGCCCCAAAGGGTGGAAATATTCTGGCCACTAGAGCGGCGGAGGGAACATATCAAAAGGTGAAGCAAGTCTTCCCGGAGGCCTGTTATTATCAACTTCCTCGCTTAATTGTTTTATCTCAGGATAAAAAAGATCCTGTTGGTTTAGTGACGGTTTTAACGGCAGGAACGGCCGATCAAGCAGTAGCTGAGGAGGCGGCCCTTACCTTAGAAGTCATGGGTAGTAGAGTAGAACGGTACTATGATGTAGGAGTGGCGGGCATTCACCGGCTGTTAAAGCATCGTAAAAAAATGGAAGAGGCTAATGTTATCTTAGTGGTAGCGGGGATGGAAGGAGCTTTAGCCAGCGTGGTGGGGGGGTTAGTGAGAAAACCGATTATTGCGGTTCCAACTAGTGTCGGCTATGGAGCAAATTTTCAAGGTTTAGCTCCTCTTCTGACTATGTTGAACTCCTGTGCTGCCGGGATCGGTGTTGTTAACATTGACAATGGTTTTGGGGCTGGAGTTTTAGCCCATAGGATTAATACTGGGGTGAATAAAGAATGAAGATTGGTTTTATTCAAGGTAATGCTGGCGCTAGCGGAGATATGTTACTTGGAGCCATGGTAGATGCGGGGTTTCCCCTTCATGAATTAGAAAAATGTACTGAGCAACTAAAGTTGCCAGCGGTAAAAATATATGCAGACCAAGTTATAAGAAAGGGTATTACTGGGACAAAGCTGACTGTAGAGTGTCAGGAAGAAGATCAGCATCGTCATTTGCATGATATTGAAGAGATTATTAATAAAAGCAACTTATCTCTAAGGATCAAAGAGCAAGCCATTAAGATTTTCAGGGCTTTGGCTACTGCTGAAGCGGCTGTCCATAATTGTGCGATTGAAAAAGTACACTTTCATGAGGTTGGAGCGGTCGATGCGATTGTTGATATTGTAGGAAGCTGTTATGGCTTAGAATATCTAGGCATTGAGGAATTATTCTGTTCACCATTACGAGTTGGCTTTGGGGAAGTAAAATGCGCCCATGGAATCTTGCCTGTGCCAGCACCTGCAACTGTTCAGTTATTAACTGGGATTCCATGCTATGCCGGTGATTATGATGGCGAATGGGTAACCCCTACTGGAGCGGCTATTCTTAGTACTCTGTGTGCTGGGTGGATGGAAATGCCGTTTTTAACTATTGAAAAAACCGGGTGTGGGGCGGGTTCTAACGAACGGGAAATTCCTAACCTTTTACGATTAGTTATTGGCAAGAGTAATATCCAAAATTTACCAGCAAATGAAATAGAAGTTCTTGAAACCAATATTGATGATATGAACCCAGAGATACTCCCATATTTAGGAGAACAACTGCTGGAGATTCCGGTCCTTGACTTCCAATTTGCACCAGTAGTTATGAAAAAAGGAAGAATAGGAACGAAGATTACGGTTTTAATCGAACCAGATGCCGCGCCACAAGTTCTTGAAGTAATATTTCGAGAGACTTCGACTTTAGGCATAAGAAGGTCTAGAGTAAAAAGAGTTTGTTTAACGAGAGAAACAAAAGTTGTGGAGGTTTATGGGGAACTGATCCGAATAAAGGTAGGCTTACTTAATGAGAGAATAGTACAAATAGCACCGGAATATGAGGACTGTAAACTAGTAGCAAAAACTAGTGGCCTGCCGTTGAAAGAAATCTATGATTTAGCAAAAAAAATCTTTAAAGAAAAAGATGAGAATTTATAAAGATTATAAAGGATGAACAGGTACTAACAAGAACTATATCTAATATATAGATATATAGATTGGACAAGAAGGGGCGTTTAGCGGTGGATGTAACAGTATTCTTCAACAACTTAACACCTCAGGAAAGACTAGTGTTCATTATCCTTTTATTTCAAGGAGTTTTCATGGTTATACTTGTGATCGCTGGTATCCGCCTTAAGAAGTTGTTAAATCGTTATCGGCAACTCTTAACAGGTAGTAGCCAAAACAATTTAGAAGGATTACTGCTCGATTTAGGGGAGCGAATGAAAAATGCGGAAGTTATTATTAGAAACAATGAAGAAGAGATTAGAAAAATAGAAGATGAATCTTTTGCTTACCTTCAGCGCTGGGCTCTTCATCGTTATAAAGCTTTTTCTAACATTGGAGGAGATCAAAGCTTTTCCTTAGTGTTGTTGGATAAAAAAGGTGATGGGGTTCTTTTAAGTAGTATTTATGGGCGGGATGAATCACGGACTTATGCGAAATCAATTAAAGGAGGAAAATCCAACTATCCACTATCTGATGAAGAACAGGAAGTTCTAGCTGGAGCAATACAGAAAAAATGAAGAGAAAAAAGGAAATAGAGGAAGGATTTCCGAGAAAAAAGGAGAATATTAATTTACAAAAAATTTTAAAACTGGGATCTTATTATCTAATGAAGAGCCACAGGCTAAAGACTAAAAATTGAATTAAACGATAAAAGCGGTGATTGGGTGACTCGGCTTAATATAATCAATAAATGGAAAAAATTTTTCCGTAAAAAAAAGGGAATTGGGTATACTTTTATGCTGGTGCCTAATTCCTCGGGGGTTACCCGTAGTATTAACATTCCTTTTTTTATCGTCATTTTCTTTTTCTTTTTGTTTATAGCTAATATTTACTTTCTAGTCCGTTATCCTTTGCGACTTTCGGAGATTAGTAATCTTGATCGTAGAGTTTATCAATTAAACGATGTAATTACCAGAAATGATAATGATTTGAAAGTAATAGATCCTTCTATTAAAAAAACGGACGAGTTTGAAGCAACGGTTAAGGAGCATAGTAAAATTATTGAGGAGATTGAAGCTTTATATAAGTCAATTAAAGACAAAAGGGCTGGAAGAATCTAATTATTTGTAAGTTTACGTCAGTCGCCCCTCAACCTTATTGGTAAACTTTTATTCAAATGATAACGACTAGCGACGAGTCACGAGTAAGTTTTTAAGGAGTCTATGATGAGACAGAAAATTCATAAGAATCTTCGAAGGTTTTTCTCCTTTCTAAAAAAGAAGCGGAGAAAGGGATATACGATCATGGTATTCCCTAACAAATCCGGAATGGTGAGGAGTACCCATTTACCCTTCGAAATTATTATTACTTTTTTCTGTTTAATGGGGGTTAATTGTTATTTCCTTTTTCGTTATCCCTTAAGAATTGCCGAGATCATTAATCGAGAACAGACCATTTATCGTTATAAGGAGACTATTTCCAGACAAGAAAAGGAATTAAAAAGAATTGAGCCAGCTATTAAGACAACTCATGTTGTTGAAGAGAAGATAAATCTACATAATCGCCTAGCTTTGGAGTTTGAAGCAAAATATAACGAGGTAAAGAATAAGACTTCATCTAGAACTGCAACTAGTAGGGGAGGCACTTATCGTTCTTTTCATCTGCCCCAATACCAACTTTCTAGCGCAGATACAGAACTAACGAAATTAAGTATTCTTAATGGAAACCTTGATTTTTTAGAAGAAGAGTTGGTTAACACCGAAGAAAAATTACAGCAAATTTATTCTCGGTTTCGCGCTTATGATCTGGAATTAGATTATACCCCCACTATTTGGCCTTTAGTTTTTAAAGGATATGTGACCTCATATTTTGGCTATCGTAGAGATCCGGTGACCGGAAACCTTGGGGCTTTTCATGAGGGTATAGATATTGCAGCCCGGACCGGAACTCTAGTTAGGGCTACTGCTGCTGGCACAGTTACAATTGCGAGAAGATATGGTAATTACGGATTGTTGGTAGAAATCAAACATGGTTCCTACAATTTAACTACCAGGTATGCTCATAATAGTAAGCTGTTAGTTAAAGAAGGTCAGAAGGTGAAAAAAGGAGACCTTATAGCTTATGTTGGGAGCACCGGAAAGAGTACTGGACCTCATCTCCACTATGAAGTCAGAATTGGGAACAAACCAGTTAATCCTAAAAACTATTTACCGTAATTAAAGGAGGATGATGATGAGAAGAGTTGATACAGAAGTCGGAGGAAACAAAAAAATTGACACCCTAATTGGCAAAGATTCCTGTTTTACAGGAAACATTGAATCAACAGGCACTATTCGAGTTGATGGAAAATTTGAAGGCGAGATCTCTACCAAAGGTGATTTAGTTATTGGAGAGACAGGGCAGGTTCAAGGAAAGATTAAAGCGCAAAATATTATTATTGCCGGAAAAGTTAAAGGTGAAGTCGAGGCTACAGGTAAATTAGAGCTGGTACCGACTGGTAATTTACAGGGTGAAGCGAGAATGACCTTGTTGGTTGTAGAGGAAGGCGCTGTCTTTCAAGGGAATTGTCAACAGATTATGAAGGACCAAAAAGAGAAAGCTCGATTTTTACAAATAGAGACTCCTAAAGAACAAAAAGGACTACCAAAAGAAGTCAAATAAGATAGGAATAAAAAAGCCCGTAATGGGCTTAGTTTTTTCCGACAGCTGAATGTAATTTTATGAGCTTTTTATTATATTTTTAAAATATTTGCAGGATAAGTGATGTTTGATGGTGAATGGTTTATTTTAACAGAAATTTGTAACGGTGGATTAGATGATGGAAGATGTAATCAGCGATTTTTGGATAAAAACCAAAAAGAATATCAATAAAAAATTGAAAAAAGGATATTTGATGATGGTAATCCCTAATACCAAGGGTCCCATCAGTTACTTAAATATCCCGTATTTGATTTTTGTCTTTTTCTTTCTTTTGCTGGGGATAAACTTTTATTTTCTTTTTAGGTATCCATTTCGGATCTCTGAAGTCATGAAATTGGAGTATAGGATTTATTGCTTACGAGAAGTAATTTCGAAACAGGATAAAGATTTACGGAGGATCGATCCGTGCCTTAAAATGACTAAAGAGATCGAGAAAAAATTAAATGAAGCTAATCGTTTTTTTCTTGATATGGAACAGGAATATCAGGTTGTTCATAACCGAACTGCTAATGTTAAAAGAACAGATCAGAGAAATTATCGACTAGTTCATCTCCCTCAATATAAATTATCTAGTTCGGATCAGGATTTTTCTAAATTAGCAATTCTTAATAATAACTTAGATTATTTAGAGCAAGAATTGGAGACCACCAGTTCTTCATTAGAGAATCTTTTGGCAAAATATAAGGCATACGACCGACGATTGGATTTTACTCCTACCATTTGGCCTTTGGCTCGGGATCGTCGGATCTCATCGTCGTTTGGCTACCGGCGGCACCCGGTATATAAGCAAATTATCAAACATCAAGGAATAGATATTCCTACGCGTTATGGGACTCCTGTGCGGGCTACCGCCGAAGGGAAAGTAACGATCGCCGGCATCCAAGGAGGATATGGGTTGTTAATTGAAATTAATCATGGTTATGGTTATCGGACTCGTTACGGACATAACAGTCGATTAGCTGTTAAAGTGGGACAATGGGTGAAAAAGGGACAGGTAATTGCTTATGCCGGGAGTTCCGGAATAAGTACTGCTACTCATGTTCATTATGAAGTACGTGTTAATAATGTTCCGGTTAACCCCAGGTTATATCTTAAATAGAGGGGTGGGTATCAATGAGAAAAAGAAGGAAGATTAATAGTAGAACAGATACAGTAATTGGTGGCGCAACCAGTTTTCAAGGGACAATTATTTCAACTGAGAATATTCGAATCGATGGTAAACATGAGGGAGAGATTTCTACAGAAAGAGATCTTTTAATTTCAGAAACTGGGGAATTAAAGGGAAAGGTTAAAGCTGAAAATCTATTAATTGCTGGTTCGGTCCAGGGTGAGATGAGTATTTCAGGTAAGCTAAAGATAGTTTCTACCGGTCAATTTCAGGGAGAGGCCGTAATGTCTATTCTCATCATTGAGGAAGGCGCGGGTTTTCAAGGCCAGTGCCAGCAGACTGAAAAAAAATGATCAAATTTTTTATCTAATTTAGCTTAACACTTAGAATATTACCCCTTGGTTGCAGAAATAATAGAAGCCAAGGGGGTGAAAAACTGAAAAAATATAAAATAGCTGTGGAAGCGGGCCTCTCCAACATTGAGGAGGCTCTGAAAGATGAAGGGTATCAAGTCGTTGATCTTGATGATTCCGGTTCAAATGTGGACGCTATTGTGCTTACAGGAATGGACGAGGATCTAATGGGGATTTCCACTACTATTACTGATGGTGTTGTGGTAGATGCTTCCGGGCGGGATCCTGAAGAGATCATCTATGAACTAGAGGGACGCCTGCAGAAGAGAGAATAATGGGAGTTAACTCCATATACGCCCCCTTTTTACAGGGGCGTTTTTTAAATGTTTCACTGCCGGTTTTAGTGCGAAAATAAAGCTCGGGAACTCTTTTGCAAAATATTCGTCTATAAAGCTAATTGCGTTGTTAACTTAATTTGAGGTCATGACACAATATATAGTGAGTTGTTTTTGCTTGTAAAAAGGCCATCAATATATTGTGATAGTCGCTCATGCTGGCTACCGGTTAATGAAAATTAGAGCCAGGCGCCTCGAGAAGCATCGAAGGCATTTCTTTAGATGTGATAGTTGAATCTGGGGACAACGCAATTAGCCTCTATAGAGAGAGGTAGTATAAGATAACAAGGTGAGAGTTTTGAGGTTTGAACCATCAAAAACCGGGGCGCAGAAACTGTTAGCAGAGAAATTACGGGCAAAAAAGATAGCTTTTTTAGAAAACCAACTACTTGAAGGGTGGGAGGTGGATATTTTCCTCCCTAAATATTATTTAGTGGTGGAAGTAGATGGTTTTTATCATTTAAGCACTAAACAACAAGAAAGAGATTTACAGAAAGAGTTACGGTTACGAGCCGCTGGTTATCATGTTTTACGGTTTACTAACTCCCAAGTTTACCAGGCAGGAGATAAATGTGTCCAGGAAATTAAGAACTTAGTTGAGGAACATAAGCTAAAGTTGAAACAAGTAGAAAAGGCCGAAACCACCAAAACTGGATGGCAAAAGCGACTAGAAGAGTACAACGCGAGACTTAGAATGAAGGAAAAAAAAGACCACGATTCAACTCGTGGTCAGTAAATAGTTACCACTTTAAGATCGGGTTGCGCGCCGCCTTGGTTTCATTTAAACGCCGAACAGGAGTGGTAACAGGCGCTGTTTTTAGTTTTTCTGGTTCTTCTTTAGCCTGGCGAGCAAGCTCCTTCATGATAGAAACAAAAGAATCTAGAAGCTCTAGAGTAACAGATTCAGTTGGTTCAATCATTAAAGCTTCTGGAACAATTAAGGGGAAATAAACGGTCGGAGGATGAATCCCAAAATCGATCAGCCCTTTCGCGATGTCAAGAGTGCGAATCTCCTCCATATTTTCCTTGAGCCCACTCAAGACAAACTCATGCATACAATGGTGTTCATAAGGGAGGTTATAGACCTCCTTTAATAATGTTTGGAGGTAGTTGGCAGCTAAAACCGCATCAGAGGAGACTTGCTTAAGACCACGACTACCTAAACTTAGGATATAAGCCAAGGCTTTGATGATCACCCCAAAATGTCCCCAGTACCCTTTCACCTTACCAATGGTATGAGGAGCATCAAAATTCCATCTTAAACCATGAGGAGTAGAAATGATTCGAGGAACCGGCAGGTACTTAGCCAGATCGTGTTTTACTCCAACCGGACCAGCACCCGGTCCCCCACCACCATGCGGTGTCGCAAAAGTTTTATGGAGGTTTAAGTGGACAACATCAAAACCCATATCACCCGGTCGCGCCCAGCCAAGAATGGCGTTTAAATTGGCTCCATCATAATATACTTTCCCGCCAATATCATGGATCATCTGGGTAATGGTGAGAATATTACGCTCAAAAAGGCCTAAGGTATTAGGGTTTGTTAACATCATACCAGCTACTTTAGGAGTAAGATAGGGTTTTAAAGTTTCAGGCTCGATAATTCCAGCAGAGGAAGAAGGGATCGTTTGAACTTTAAATCCTGCTAAAGCAGCGCTAGCTGGGTTCGTCCCGTGGGCGGAATCGGGAATCAGGATCGTATCACGTTCTGTCTCGCCCTGGTCTAATAAGGCGGCTTTAATAATCAGCATCCCGGTTAATTCCCCATGGGCGCCGGCTGCCGGCTGCAGAGTAAATTCATCCATCCCGGTGATCGATGAAAAAATCTTTTCTGCAAAATTCAATAAAGCTAAAGCCCCTTGGATACTTGCTTCCTCTTGTAAGGGATGAAGGTCTTGAAAACCAGATAAACGTGGTAAGTCTTCCAGAAGCTTAGGATTGTACTTCATAGTACAAGAACCAAGAGGATAAAAACCCTGATCAACTCCGAAGCTTCGTTCGGAAAGAAGGTTAAAATGCCGGGTTACCTCCATCTCGCTTAGTTCAGGTAAACGGAGAGGAGTACATCGTAGGAAAGAATTAGGAATCAGTTCTTCGATGGCGACTGTAGGAAGGTCAGAAACTGGTGGCAGATAACCCCTTCTTCCTGGAAAGGAGGCCGCGTTAAGGAGGACCGGTTCTTTTTTTAGGTTCATGGTAAGCATTCCTCCATTTCTGTACAGAATTGATCCAATTCCTCCTTAGTACGTAATTCGGAAGTATACAAAAGTAAAGACCCGGAGTAGCAAGGATCGTATTGCGCCAGTGAAAATCCGGGAATAAAGCCTTTCCTCTTCATGTTGGTAAAAAAATCGGGAGGAATGGCGCCTAGATTGATCACAAACTCATGGAAAAAAGGATCATCAGAGCAAGCTTTGACTGAAGGAATCCGGGTTAGTTGTGAAAAGAGATAATGACTATTTTGTACTGTTGATAAGGCAACCTCTTTTAATCCTACCGGTCCCAACAGAGAAAGATAGATCGTGGCGGTTAAGGCGCAAAGAGCTTGGTTGGAGCAGATGTTGGAAGTCGCTTTTTCACGACGGATGTGTTGTTCACGAGTTTGAAGCGTCAGTACAAAACCTTCTTTTCCTTCGAGATCTGTAGTTTTACCAACCAAGCGTCCAGGAATATTCCGTAACAAGGCCTTTTTTGCCGCTAAAAATCCCAAATAAGGTCCGCCGAAAGAAAGAGGTAACCCAAAGGCTTGAGCTTCCCCAACTACTAAATCAGCCCCAAGAGCGCCAGGCGGTTCGAGAATAGCTAGGCTAATCGGATCATTAATATAAACTATTGATAAGGCGCCACTCTCGTTAATCATTGAAAGTAATTCGCGGGTAAGAGCAAGATGGCCAAAAAAATCGGGATTTTGAAGGACGACTGCTGCGGTCTTATCATTCAGGGCTGATGCTAGCTGATGGTTTTTATCGCCATCTTCTGGAGATAAAAACTTTAAAGTGATCTCAGAATTAGAAGTGTAAGTACGCAAAACTTGCTTTGCTTCTGGATTAAGACCAGATAGAATGGTAACCTGCGATTTCTTTGTGAAATTATGAGCAAGGAGCACTGCTTCAGCCAGAGCAGTGGGGCCGTCATACATTGAAGCATTGGTGATCTCCATGCCGGTTAAGTCGGAAATTAAAGATTGATATTCAAAGAAGGCTTGGAGTAGTCCTTGACTGATTTCCGGTTGATAGGGGGTATAAGCAGTCAAAAACTCGGATCTAGTTACCAGGTCTTTAAGAGCAGAGGGGATAGCGTGCTCATAAGCGCCAGCGCCAAGAAAAGAAATAAGTTTGGAGACAGGAGTGTTCATTTTTGCCCACTTCGAGAAGATCTTGGTTACCTCTACTTCATTATGGGCGGGAAATTCAAAATGAGCCTTATCCCTAATTGTATGAGGAATAACTTGAAAAAGATCCGCTAGCTCAGCGCCAATCACTTTTTGCATCTGTTTACGTTCCTCATCAGTTAGGGGAAGGTAAGGATGGGTCAATAATTTCACCTCTTTCTTTGATAAAATGGAAGTGATGCTCTTTCTGCTTGATGGTAATCCCCTCTAAGTTGCAGAGCAATCTTGCTTCCTACCGGGGGAATAGGGTTAACTAGCGCCATGCCGATTCCTTTTTGCAGCACGGGGGAGAAAGTTCCAGATGTCACTTGGCCAATGGGTTGATCTTCCCAGTAGACGAGAACTCCAGGGCGGGGGATTGCCGCTCGGGCAGAGATCAAACCGATCCGTCGGGGTGTGGCTGGGTTGTTCCGCTCTGCTTGTAAGGAGTCTAGACCGGAAAATTTCGGTTTACTCCAGTCAATAAACCTTTCTAAACCAGCCTGTACCGGAGAGATTTGAGGAGAAAGCTCTTGGCCATAAAGGGGCAACCCGGCCTCCTGTCGAAGCAGATCACGGGCGCCCAGTCCAGCTGGGAGCAGACCATAACCTTCTCCGATCCGCATCAATTCTTGCCAAAGGGCTTCTGCCTTTGTTGGTGGTAAATAAATTTCAAACCCATCTTCACCCGTATATCCAGTTCGTGAAAGCATAATATTCTGTTCTTCCCAGGGTAAAGTCAAAAAGCGAAAAGGTTTTAAGGCACTAAGGGTGGGAGGGAAAAGTTCTCTCATGATCAGGACTGCGTTGGGACCTTGGAGCGCTAATAAAGCAAACTCAGCTGAGCGGTCCGTAATTTCTACCATAAACTCGGGGGCAGTATGCTTTTTAAGATATTGCAGTACAGTTTTAGTATTAATAGCATTAACAACTAGTAAGAACCGTTCATCATTATATTTATAAATTAGAAGATCATCAATGGCGCCTCCATCAGGGAAACACAGGATAGCATAAATTACCTGTCCGTCACGGGCTTTATCGACATTATTCGTAAGCATACTATTTAGAAAAGCACAGGCGCCGGCGCCTGTCACTTCAATCTCCCCCATATGGGAAACGTCAAAAAGACCAGCGTTATAACGAACAGCTTTCGCTTCCTGGAGAATACCTGAGAATTGTAGAGGTAGTAACCAACCGGCGAAGGGTGTGAAACGCGCGGCATATTTGTGGCAGATGTTGTATAAAGGGGTCTTGTTTAAATGGTCGTTTTCCATAATATCCTCCTTTACGATGTTTAAAAATTAATGACTCCATGGTTATCGATGATTTTGATTAGGGCGCCATATGGTTCTGAAAGGGTTTGTAGTTCGCTAAGGACACGCCTAGCCTCTCGGCCGGTTAAAGGTGTTGGTTGAAAGTTGACTTGTAAATTATTGATGTTAATAGGGTAGAAAGTCGCGGTTTTAAGGCCCGACGTTGTGAATTGCACTTTAAGAATTAAACCATCTTGCACACTTTTGCTGCGAGAAGCAAAAATAAAATTACCTAAACTATAAACGATTAAACCATGTTTGTAAACTTCGACCCCTTGGATGACATGGGGATGATGGCCAATCACTAAATGAGCTCCTGAATCAATAGCAAGTTTAGCAAAATATGCCTGGTAAGGCTTACGCTCTTTCAATAGTTCGGCGCTCCAATGGAAAGAAATAACTACCAAGTCAGCAAGGCTACGGGCGTTTTTCACATCTTCGATGATATAGCGGTCAATCCCACGGGCAGTTCCTGGTTTGTTTACTCCGGCGTTAAATTCTAAAGGGTATGTACAGTTATAAGATAAAAAGGCTACTTTTATCATATTTTTTTCGATTAGAGCAGGTTTGCGGGCTTGAGCAAGATCGGAACCTGCTCCCGCATGATAAATACCGTTTTCATTGAGGACCGCGATCGTATCGGCTAGCGCCTCAGGGCCATAATCCATGATATGATTGTTAGCGAGAGATATCACGTTAAGACCACCTTCAATTAAGCACTTCACAACTTGAGGATTAGAGCGAAAGGTAAAGGTCTTTTCAACATAAATGTCGCCTCGAGTGGACAGCGGTCCCTCTAAATTAACGAAAAAGAGATCACTTTGCGTACAAAGCTCACGAATAAAAAGAAAGGGATAGGCAGGATTTTTTAAGACAATGGATTCAAGGGATCCTCCTAAATAGACATCCCCAGCAAAAGTTGCGGTAAGTTGGGTTTCAGTAGCCTGTGCGAACAATGGGAAAACCATACCTACTAATAAAAGAAGACTAAGAAAAACAGAACGGAAGAATAGGAAAAAAGGAGAGCGCATATTATTACCTCCGGGATTTGATACTATGTCCATCTTAATTATAACGTTCCGGACTAAAAAATGAAATCCAAATATTTCTAGGTTACTTCTTCATCCAAGGCCAATGTTATCTTTTTCTTCTTTCTTTCTAAAATTCCTACAATAAAATTCCTGACAGTGTAGATTTTTTAAATCAAAGGCAGGAGTACCTAGGAAAAAAGGGAAATAAAATAATTAACCCATAAACAAGATAGGGGGGGAAGGTGTGAAAGAGCTCTTCAATCAAGAGTTGCAACTGACCGTAGCCCAAGGGAAAGTATTAAATTTAATCGTCTCTTGGTTAGGTCAGAATAATTTTTCAAAAGAAGATCAGACAAAGGCTAAACAGATTTGGTTGCAATATATCAATATTACTGACACAAAGAAGAAAACCAATTTAAATATTAGAATTTGGGCGGCTGCCGTAATTTATATTCTGGGCAAACAACGTGGCTATGCTTGGTTAAACCAAACTAAACTGGCGGAAGCCTTTAAAGTATCAATAGCAAGTATTAGTACACGATGGCAAGAGATTAGCAAAACTTTAGAAGAGAACAGAAAAGTTCAAAGGAAAAACATTGCTAAACTAACAACTTTTATACCAAATGATGAAACCATGAAGCTCTTTCACGAGTTAATTCTTTTTACACGAACATCAGCTCAATGGAGAAGCTATATCACTGAGGTTTTTGACCAGTTTATTGAGATAGAAGTACCGCCACTACCTGTAGATTTATTATTAGAACTTCTGCTCTTTATTACCTGTGATCGGACTTTGCCTGATGGGAAAAAGATTATAGACTATTTTTTAGAAAGCGCTATGGAATTTACTAAAGAAAAAATAGCCTTCTTGAAGCAGATTAAAGCGAGTAAGTTTGGCTTGTTTGAAGTAAAAACGCTTGGCAAGAGGCAAGTTTTGTTGCTAAGAGATCTCTTTCGAGATCAGGAAGTAAAAATGGAGATCGATAGTATTGATAGTAAGGAGGTTAAAAAAGGCGGCTTTATGATGGGACGAATTATTCCGTACCAAGACGATGGTAATACTCTTTGGAGACCGGCTATTTACCTAACAATTTTAGAGACTTTAGATATTGCCGAATTAGAACCGATTGCTAAGCGATGGTTTTGGGAATATAGTGTCACCCACAAAGGATGGGCAACTAAAGAAGATTTTATTCAGGAAAACAGTTTTCGATTTTGGCGATGGTTCTTGGCTCGTAGTTTTTTACAGCAATAGACAGATGGAAATTGTTTTCGCTGGTTATCACACTGGAGAGAGGAAAAGTTTTTAAAAAAAGTGAGGGGTTTTACGATATGAGTTACTTAGACCGAATAAATGAGTATAAAGATGAGATGGTTTCGACTTTACAAGAGTTAATAGCGATTCCTAGCGTTAAAACAGAACCACAAGGAGCTGAAGACCCATTTGGCCCCGAATTAGCCCGCGCTTTAAATTATGTGTTGGAGTGGGGCCAAGAAAATGGATTTGAAACGAAAAATCTTTCCGGTTATGCCGGTCATTTCGAGTACGGAGAAGGAGGAGAAACTGTAGGGGTTCTTGTTCATTTGGATGTGGTGCCTGCCGGGGAAGGATGGCTTTACCCTCCATTTTCGGGGGCATTATCTGAGGGGCGCATCTATGGACGGGGGGCGATCGATGATAAAGGACCAGCTGTTGCTGTTATGTATGCGCTAAAAGCTTTAAAAGAAGAAGGAGTAAAATTAGCAAGAAAAATTCGTATTATCTTTGGCTGTGATGAAGAGAGTGGATGGCAATGTATGGAACATTATTTTAAACACGAAACAAAGCCAGAGTATGGGTTTACACCGGATGCTAATTTCCCCTTAATCAATTGCGAAAAGGGGCAACTATCCTTAGTAATAGAAGGCCAATTTCCAGCTGTTGAGGAAGGATGTAAACTGCACTCATTTTCCGGAGGAAGCAGGCGAAATATCGTTCCGGAGTGGGCAGAAGCGATTATTACCTTTCCAGATCAACAGCAGCTTTTAAAATTTAAAGAGTCTGTGTCAGAGAAATTAAGCAAAGAGATACTCTGTTGTGAGGTCGGCAAGGAGAACCAGCTTAGGGTCCAAGCTAAAGGTCGGCCAGCCCATGGCAGTTTACCTCAGCAGGGTGATAATGCTATTACCAAGCTGATTAAGGTAATGTCTACTTTAAACTGCAGGGGCGGAGCATGGGATGGGATCCGCTTTATTCAAGATGGTTTTGGCAGGGAAACCACAGGGCAAGGTTTGGGTATTAACTGTCGTGATCAACTCTCGGGTGAACTAACAATTAATTTAGGAGTTTTGAAGGTGGAACAAGAAAAAATTAGGATGGAGGTTGATATTCGCTATCCTTTATGTACTGATCATCAAGTTATTCAGAACAAGATTGAAGAGAAGTTACCTGCGTATGGTTTAAAAATAACGGAAAGCAGTGCGTTAGCTCCGCACTATCTAGCTGAGGACAACTGGTTAGTAAAGGTTCTGCTTAATGTTTACCGAGGAGAGACGCAGGACTACACTGCGCCATTATCAACCGGAGGACGAACGTATGCTGTGACACTAGGAAATGCCGTTGCCTTTGGACCTAACTTTCCGGGACAACCAGAAACCGCTCATCAAAAAAACGAATTTATGTCCGAACAGGACCTGATGGCTTGTGCGCGCATTTATGCTAAAGCCCTTTATGAACTAACAAAAGAAGAATGAAATCTACTAAGGGGAAGGGGAAGATAATGGTTAAACGCGGGGCGATTATTTTATTGTTAATTCTTGTATTTAGTAGCATCTATTTTCCCTTAAAAGCAGCAGATGACAGTAAAGAAATCTTATTAACAATAACGGAAAGAGCAGGTCTCGACTGGAAGAACACTCCAATCACTGTTGGGGTTCCAATACCGATCGGGATGAAAAAATTTGCTTTCTCTCCCAGAATTCTCGACCAATGGGGAAGAGAAGTTCCTAGTCAAGCATTTCCGCTGGGGAGCCCAACAAGGGAGGCGGCTCAATGGTGGCGAATAACTTTTCTAGGGACGATTAATAAAAATGATTCTCTAATTTATCGGGTGGTTCCTGGAGAAGAGCGGCGAGTTCTTCCGCGTTTACCGGTAGAAGTTCAACCGCTAGCAAATGGTTATCTTCTAGAAAATGGAAGAGTACGGTTGGAACTAAATGAACGCTGCCCTTTACTTTCTAAAGTATGGCTTGATTCCAACGGACGGGCCTCCTTTGATGAGCAAGCGCCAATTGTCGAAGCGCCGATGCTAGGGGTCAAGACTGATCAAGGAATCTACGATCATCGCTTCTCACCACCAGCTGAGATTTTTTTAGAAGAGGTAGGGCCAGTACGAGCAGTAGTTAATATTAAGGGCTTACTACTTAATGAGGAGCGACAAGAGGGCTTTGAATATTACTGCCGACTGATTACTTATGCGGAATCACCCTTTATCCGCATGGAACTAAGGTTGACTAATACTAGTAGCCAAGGTGTTCCCGTTGAAGAAACCTGGGTTAAGTTTGATTCTTTTAAAAAAGAGGAAAGCTATGAAATAGCGTTTGGTTCGGGGGGAAAAACACCCTTGTCGGCTGCTTTAAAGAAGAACGAATTTGGTAGAGTGCTGGTGGATGGATCCGGTCGAGTTCAATGGGGGGGGGTATTGGCTGCTTACTCACCAAAACAAGAATATACCCCTTCGGCTTTAGGCTGGGCAGACCTGACGGGAAAACAGTGGGGGCTGAGTATTGGAATCAAAGCTTTTAGACAACAATATCCCAAGGGTATACAGGTTAAAGGGGATGGTGAATTTAAGGTTAATCTGATTCCATCTTCGTCTAAGATCCCCTGGGAGAGTGGAATGGCTAAAACCCACAAATTAACTCTTTATTTCCATAGTAAAAAAGAACGGGAATTTCTCAAGTATATAGAGGGGATTACCAACTATCCTCCGATCGGGGTGGCTTCCCCAGATTGGTTTAACGAAGTGGGCACTTTTAATCAACCGTTAATTACTACCAAGTTTGCCTCTGCGCTGGAACCGGAACTGATGGCAATGGCCTTGCTTTTAAAAGAAAAGAACTGGTCAGAGTTGTTAAACTTATATGGACCTCCCGACTATGGGGCAGAAATAAATCCCAAACATTGGGGCTTATTTAACTATGGCGACTTACGAACTAATTTTTCTTCGCCCTGGGCGCAGTCAGGCGATTACTGGAATAATAATGCTTATGACCTTCCCTATCAACTGTTAGTCGCTTATCTGCAAACAGGGGACTCTTCCTTCTTGGAAATAGGAGAGGCCGCTTTAACCCATTTCAAAGATGTTGACCTGGTAAACCCTACCGCTAACGCTCGCCCTTTTCCAGGCTTAAATCATATTAAGAACCCTCGTGACGGGAAACCTCATGAAGCCGATGATTTTCGGTATCTAGGCAATCGTGGTCTCCTCCTTGGCTGCTATCTTCTTGATGATCAACTGAGTTTAGACTTGGCAATGAGGATAGCCGATCGGGTCTGTATACAAGATGGGATTAATCTGGAGGACCCTCGAACTCTAGGCTTGAGTATCATGGCAGTGTTAACCGCTTACCAAGCCACTGGGAGAGAAATTTATTTTGAGCGAGCCGAGGAATTAGTGGAAACGGTTTTAAAGTGGCAACAGCAACATGATGGGGGTCTTCCTAGTGACTTTATCTACAAATCAGGTCTTGTTCTTGAAAGTCTAGTCGAGTTCTATAAGATTAGAAAAACCCCCCAAGTGTTAGCTAGGATAAAGGTAGCGGTAGATTATGCCATCTACCATTTTATGGATGAAAACTCCGGGTTTATTCAAAATCCTGGAGGACTGCTTTTTTCTAATGCGCTTGCTTTATTATCTACTGAAACTAAAGAGCAAAAATACCGGGAGATAGGGCTGACCCAGTTAAAATCCTTTCTTAAAAATGTAGCGCTTAATGATCCGAAAGAGGTGGCTTTATTCTATCGAACGCTTACTACGCTCATGAAATAGTGTTAACCTAAATGCAAAAGGAAAATAGCTTGTTTTTAATAAGTGATTCCTGTAAAATAACTAATAAGACATTGTAGAGTTGTCGGTTAGAAGTAAGTAAAAGAGATAACTGATAATCTTTAGTCAAAATAAATAAATAAGGGGGTTCCCGGAGAATGGTTACAGCAATCAATGATCTCGCTAATAAGCTAAGGGGAGGGGTGATCATGGATGTTACCACCCCAGAACAGGCGAAAATTGCAGAAGCAGCAGGGGCAGTTGCGGTTATGGCTCTAGAGAGAGTTCCGGCGGACATCAGGGCAGAAGGTGGTGTGGCCCGGATGTCGGATCCAGATGTTATTACCCGAATTCAAGAGGCGGTAACTATTCCGGTGATGGCCAAAGTGCGAATTGGGCATTTTGTCGAAGCGCAGATTTTGGCTGCTTTGAATGTTGATTATATTGATGAGAGTGAAGTCTTAACTCCGGCTGATGAAAAATACCACATCGATAAGCATCAGTTTACGATTCCTTTTGTTTGTGGCGCTCGGAACCTAGGTGAAGCGCTGAGAAGAATAAACGAGGGGGCTTCGATGATTAGGACTAAAGGTGAAGCCGGTACAGGGGATGTGGTTGAGGCTGTTAAGCATATGCGGACTGTAACGGAAGAGATAGAGATGGTAAAGAAGGCTCCATTAGAAGACCTTCCAGGCTTGGCGAAGGAGATGCGGGTTCCGGAAGAACTTGTCCAAGAAGTCAAAAAGCAAGGACGGCTTCCAGTTCTTAATTTTGCCGCTGGTGGAATAGCTACTCCTGCCGACGCCGCCTTAATGATGCAGTTAGGATGCGATGGCATTTTTGTAGGCTCGGGAATTTTTAAATCGGATAATCCTGCGGCAAGAGCAAAAGCGATCGTCGAAGCTACGGCTCATTTCCGTGATGGTAAACTTCTGGCCGAGGTTTCCAGGGGGATTGGTTCTGCCATGAAAGGGCTATCCGTTGCTAGTTTAAATGAAGAATCTCGACTTGCGGGCAGAGGTTGGTAAAGAAAGTTATCGCTTTAGATTATTACTAATTTTAAATTATTAACGTTTTGTTAAAAGCCTTTCCGTTGCTGATAAAATAGGGTATTCTTTTAATGTGACAAGTAGATTCCAGTCTGGGATCTTAACTTGGGACCGGAGTATTCTGGTCTTCTTTCACGTATAGATAAGTTTGTGCTGGAATGTGTTATTCTTTAAGGAGGTTTTAGCAGTGGGTAAAAAAGTGACAATCGATGGTAATACCGCTGCAGCTCACGTCGCCTATGCTTTTAGCGATGTAGCTGCTATTTACCCCATTACTCCTTCATCTCCGATGGCAGAAGTAATGGATGAATGGAGCGCCCATGGTCAGAAGAATCTTTTTGGGCAAACAGTTCGTATTGCAGAATTACAATCAGAGGGTGGAGCTGCTGGCGCAGTTCACGGGTCCTTAGCGGCTGGTGCTTTTACTACTACTTTCACAGCTTCGCAAGGACTTCTTTTAATGATTCCTAATATGTACAAGATCGCCGGGGAGTTATTACCTACGGTCTTTCATGTGTCAGCCCGGGCGCTAGCTGCTCATGCGCTCTCGATTTTTGGTGATCATAGTGATATCAATGCTACCAGACAGACTGGGTTTGCAATGCTTGCTTCTAACTCGGTTCAAGAAGCGATGGATATGGCTTTGGTGGCGCATCTGGCGACTTTAGAATCACAAATTCCTTTCCTTCATTTCTTTGATGGTTTCCGTACCTCCCATGAGATTCAAAAGATTGAAGAAATTAGCTATGAAGAAATGAAATCCCTAGTAAATTGGGAAAAAGTAGAGGATTTTCGAAAACGGGCCTTAAACCCCGAACACCCGGTACAAAGAGGCACGGCCCAAAACCCGGATATTTATTTCCAGAACAGAGAGGCAGCTAACCCTTATTATCTGGCTACACCTGGGATTGTCGCCGAGATTATGAATAAAGTTGGTAAACTTACGGGCCGTTTCTATAAGCCTTTTGAGTATGTAGGCGCTCCTGATGCCGAACGGATTATTATTTGCATGGGCTCTGGAGCGGAGACTGTAGAAGAAACCGTCAACCATTTACTGAAGAAAGGGGAGAAGGTCGGTTTAATTAAAGTCCGTCTCTATCGTCCTTTCTCCGCTGACCATTTCTTCGCTGTCCTTCCTAAGACTGTTCAGAAAATCGCGGTTTTAGATCGAACTAAAGAGCCTGGTTCTAAAGGCGAGCCTTTATACCAGGATGTTTGCACCGCATTTATGGAAAAACAACAGAATCCTTTGATTGTGGGCGGTCGTTATGGTTTAGGATCGAAAGAATTTACACCTTCAATGGTTAAAGCCGTCTTTGATAACTTACTTTTGGCCGAGCCTAAGAATCTATTTACTGTAGGTATTAATGATGATGTTACCAATTCCTCATTAGAAATCAAAGAGAATATTGATGCCGCTCCTGAAGGACTACATCGCTGTAAATTCTTTGGCTTGGGTTCTGATGGAACGGTGGGCGCCAATAAAAACTCGATTAAGATTATTGGTGACAACACTGATATGTATGCGCAGGGTTACTTTGTTTATGATTCAAAGAAATCCGGTGGGATTACCATTTCTCACTTGCGATTTGGGAAATCGCCAATTCAGTCGCCTTACCTCATTGACCAAGCTGATTTTATTGCTTGCCATAATCCATCATATGTAACCAGATATGATGTTTTAGAAGGGATTAAAGAGGGCGGTAGCTTCCTATTAAACTCTCCTTGGACTGCCGAAGAGATGGAAGAGAAACTGCCGGCGGTCATGAAACAGACGATTGCCAAGAAAAAACTTAAATTTTATAACATTGATGCGGTGAAAATCGCAGGAGAAGTTGGACTGGGCGGCAGAATCAATATGATTATGCAAGCTTCATTCTTTAAAATCGCTAATGTGATCCCTGTTGACAAGGCGTTTTCTTATATTAAAGAAGCGATTAAAAACACTTATGGACGTAAAGGCGATAAGATTGTTAATATGAATATCAAAGCCGTCGACCGGGCTGCCGAAGCTTTAGAAGAGATAAAATATCCTGAGTCTTGGGCGATTACTACTACTGGGATGGAGATTGTTGAGGAGAAAGTCCCGGAATACGTAGAGAATATTGTCAGACCGATTCTTAGTCTTGAGGGCGACAAACTTCCAGTCAGCGCCTTTACTCCCGATGGAACGGTCCCGGTTGGAACTACCCAATACGAGAAACGAGGAGTTGCGATCAAAATTCCCAAATGGAACCCGGCGGATTGTATTCAGTGCAATCAGTGCGCTTTTGTTTGTCCTCATGCCTGTATCCGCCCCTATATAGCAAAAGAAGAGGCTTTGGCGGATGCTCCTGATAGTTTCACAACCAAAGCGGCTATTGGTAAAGAACTGGCTGGATACCAGTTCCGGATGCAAGTCTCTGCTTTAGATTGTACTGGTTGTGGAAACTGCGTTGATATTTGTCCAGCTAAAGGTCAACCCATAACCATGGTTTCATTGGAAGAGATTGTTAACGAGGAAGTAAAGAATTATAAATTTGCTGAATCCCTGCCTAAACCAGAAGTGGAAATAAGCCCGGAAACAGTTAAAGGTAGCCAATTTCGTCAACCCCTGTTTGAGTTTTCTGGCGCCTGTGCCGGTTGCGGCGAGACACCTTATGTGAAACTCGTTACTCAACTCTTTGGTGACCGGATGATCGTGGCGAATGCCACTGGTTGTTCTTCGATTTATGGAGGTAGTGCTCCGACTTGTCCTTATACCGTTAATGAGAATGGACATGGACCGGCTTGGGCCAACTCTTTATTTGAAGATAACGCCGAATTTGGGTTTGGAATGAACTTGGCAGTGCTTCAACGCCGGAATAAGTTGGCTGATCTCATTAACCAAGCTCTTGAGTTAGGCATTAACGGGGAGTTAAAAATTGCTTTTGCCGAATGGCTACAGTCTAAGGATGAGGCTGAAGCTTCTCGGAAAGCTGGAGATAAGATTAAAACGCTCATTGATTCAGCAATAGCACAGGCTGGTGGCGATCTGAAAAGCATTCTTTCCGAAATCGCAGGGATGAAGGATCTTTATACTAAAAAGTCCATCTGGATTTTCGGTGGCGACGGTTGGGCATACGATATCGGCTATGGTGGACTGGATCATGTCTTGGCTTCTGGCGCCGATGTGAATGTCTTAGTCTTAGATACTGAAGTTTATTCTAATACTGGGGGCCAATCTTCAAAATCAACTCCTACCGGAGCGATTGCTAAGTTTGCTGCTGCCGGTAAAAGCGTGAAAAAGAAAGATTTAGGCCTAATGGCAATGTCTTATGGTTATGTCTACGTGGCTTCGATTGCTATGGGCGCGAACAAAAACCAAACCCTCAAAGCGATCCTGGAAGCTGAACGGCATCAAGGACCCTCGCTGATCATTGCTTACACTCCTTGTATTAACCATGGGATCAATATGAGTAAGAGCCAGCGTGAGGGCCAGTTGGCGGTAGAAGCGGGTTACTGGCCGCTATATCGGTATAACCCGGAACTAACGTTGGCAGGCAAAAACCCCTTTATGTTGGATAGCAAAGAGCCTACTGGTAATTTCCGCGATTTCCTTATGGGAGAGGTGCGTTATTCTTCATTAAAGAAGTTATTCCCAGAGAGAGCGGATGAGCTCTTTGAGCAAGCGGAGAAAGAAGCTAAACTCCGCTACGAGATGCATAAACGTTTAGCTCAGGACTAATTGTGGTGTAAAAAAGAAACTCACCTTTGGGCAAAATAACTTGACAATCATGAACCAAGCTTTTTGCGTTGTACCCTATTTAGAAGGTCACAATACAATATATAGTGTTTGACTGGTATTATGCTATCAATATATTGTATCGGGATAATTAAATCTCAAAAAGACAACGCAAAAAGCCCAGATGGAATTGATAAATCACCTTAGGCATCAATTTAGAGTA
>DHOO01000009.1 GCA_002409975.1 Firmicutes bacterium UBA5388 | reverse complement strand
AACTTGATTAAATAACTCAACATTTTTTCCGTTATTTGTTCCTCCAAACTACCTTCTAGTCTTGGTATTTTGATTTGTTCAAAATCTTTTCTCTGAATAAGTTTATATAGTGTTCCTTTAGTAAACATATTTATCTGATTTAAAATTACTGGCTGCTTAAACAAAAACAGAAGATAATAGGGACAAATATTTTTAGGAACCAAGTTATACAGCGCATCTGTTGTTACCATGCCATCAAACTCTTCCGTGATAAGCGCTGATACATGTCCCTTAGTCCCTGTGGCACTTCCTCCCTTAGCAGTAACTAATTCGCCATCCCTGACAATATATCTCATTCGATTACTTAGGTTACCATAAAAGTCCTCATGTGTTTCTTTTATTATTGATAAATTAGGGTCAATATCTGCCAATAAAAAATACTTAACTTTTTGGTTCTCACTTATATCAGGTTTATTTGCCCTTTTAATTTCTGCAACTTCAGCGATTCTCTGCCATTTCACATTTTCTGTATTTTTATGAATCAGCCCGTACAATTCAGTATAAAAATTTGAATAATATTCAGGGTCTAATCTATAACTGTCGAGATGCTCCATAACATAAAAACGTTTTAAATACTCATCTTCGCCTTTGTAATCAAGCACTTTGGAAAATAAAAATTCCGCTAATTTATATGATTTTTCAGCTCTGGAATATAGATTAATGTCATAACAATCATCGTTCCCATATGTGTCAAAGTCTTCAGGAATAGCTAATTTTTCAATATCCTCTACAAAAATTTTATTTAGGATTCCTATTTTTATGGAGTTTAATAACATTTGGCCTATGCTGCTTTTTAGGAAATTATATAGCCTTATTCGCTTACTTTTATCTTTTAGTGTAATTTTAATAATATCCGATGTTATAACGCATCCTTCCAAGGCTCCATTTGCATAAATTATTTGTCCCGATTTACCTGCAGCTGTAATCAATATATCTCCATTATTTATAATGTCTTTCTCTCTTACTACTTCTGGTTTTACTATTTTAAGGTCATTAATATATATAACTTCATTTCGTATATCTCCAGGAGCAATGATTTTATATCCATCTTTATCTGAATAATACTCTTTCCTAACTCGAATCCCACTTGTGATTTCTTCGCAAATATCACTCAACACTGTAAGAGGATGTCCCTTTAGTAATTGTTGTATTTCATATTGCTGCACTACATAATCATAAGAAATCCGCTTCCCATCCATGTTATCTGGAGCAATAAACATATAATCCACTCAACTCACCAACGTTCTGTAACATAATTTCCCCTTCGCTATATTGTGTAAGTATAATATAACTATTTTTTAAAAAAGTCAATAGTTTTTTTCTGATTTTTTTGATAATTGAAAAAGCACATACCACAAAGGTGTATGTGCTCATAATCTATCCTTATCATTTGGGGCAATAATCTATTGTTAATCAAACAAAAACAATCTTTACATCTTCAAGGGTTATACAAATCTACTTTTATATCTCCTGCCTGCCTTCGATCGCCTTGCTTAAAGTTACTTCATCAATATACTCCAGGTCTCCCCCGATCGGAAGACCTCTTGCCAGGCGGGTAACTTTAATCTGCATCGGCTTGATGATTCTTGCCAAATAGAGAGCTGTTGCTTCCCCTTCCATATCCGGGTCGCAAGCCAGAATCACTTCGCGGATCTCTCCGGTCTGTAAGCGCTGGAGTAATTTACTAATGGTCAGATCCTCCGGACCAATTCCTTCTAAGGGGGAAAGCGCTCCGTGTAAAACATGATATTTCCCTCTAAATTCTCTGGTTTTCTCCAGAGCAATAACATCTTTCGGCTCTTCTACTACGCACAAAGTTTGTTGGTCCCTAGATTGGTCCCGGCAAAGCTGACAAGGGGAGTCCTGAGTAAGATGACCGCAAAGATCACAGAACTTCAAACTCTCTTTCGCTTCGACCATAGCCGAAGCTAGTTTTAGCACTTCATCCCGGGAAGATTCAAAGAGGTAAAAAGCTAACCGCTGAGCTGTTTTCGGCCCAATCCCCGGTAATTTTGACAGCTCTTTAATCAGCTTACTCATGGGTTTAGGATAGTAGTTCATCTGCTCTCAACCACTAAAACAAACCTCCGGGCAAACCGGGAATCTTCAAATTACCAGTTACTTTCGCCATTTCGTTTGCTGATAATTCCTGGGCCTGTTTTACTGCTTCGTTCACCGCCGCCACCAATAAGTCTTCCAGCATCTCCTTATCTTCTAAAACCTCCGCTTCGATCAGCACTTTTTTTACTTCCAAGGCACCGCTAATCTCCACAGAAACGACACCTCCACCAGAAGTTGCTGTCACTGTTTTCGCGGCTAATTCATCTTGAACCCGTTTCATATCCGCCTGCATTTTTTGAATTTGCTTTAGTGCTTGTTGCATGTTAGCCATTATCTTTCCTCCTCTTTTATTTCGGTAATTTTACCGCCAAAAAGTTCCCACGTTTTCTGGAGTAATTCAGGGCGCTCCTCCTTACCCTTAACTCCTTCCTCAAGTAAAACAAATTCAGGGATAATATTTTCTCCAGTAACTTCTTGCAAAGCTTCGCGTACTATATTAGAGTATTCAAGCTCCTGGATCTTTTCCCAATGAAATTTTAGAGTAAACTGGATTTCGAGGGTATTGCCATGAAGACCATTAGGTTTTCCCTCCCTGAGCAAAGCTTCTACTGTTCTTTTCTTCAATTTAACCGCTTCTAAGACTTCTTCCCATTGTTCAAAAACTCGAACTGGCTTTAGGGCAGGAAACTCCTCTTCAAGGCCAGGGTTCTTCTCCGGCGTAACTGTTGAGTCTTCCCCCGGCTCCTTGATAGGAGTATGCTGAGCAGATACTACCCCCTGTTCCAACTGTAAAAGACGTGTTTCTAAAACAGCAAGTTGTTGAGAGAGTTTCTCAACCGCACTAGCTTCCTTTTCTTCAGCAAGCAACCGGATAAAAGCCATTTCTAAAGGTAAACTACCTTCGTTTCCCTTTTTCGCTGTTAATCCAGCTTCTAAAAAGAGTGTGACCCCCTTTTGCAACCGCGTGCTCCCAATCAACTTAGCTACTTCCCGGGCCGGTTGTTTTTCTGCAGCGCTTAGATTAACAGTTACCTCCGTATCGGCCAACAGTAACAGGAGTAAATCACGGAAAAACCTGGCAAGCTGCCGGGCAAAAAGGGCTAAATCTTTCCCCTCCTCACTGGCCTTTTTAATCACGGAAAAACCAGTCACCAGATCACGGGCGGCCAGAGCCTGCCCCAAAGAGAAAAGAGCCTCGGTCTCTACTAAGCCTAGAACCGCACGAACATCATTAGTAGTTAGTCTTCCTTCCGCATAGGAAATACTCTGCTCCATAAGACCGATAGCATCGCGCAGTCCACCGTCTGTTTCCCTCCCAATTAACCTGAGTGCTTCCTCATCAGCAAGCAGACCTTCTTCTTGAATTAAATGAGAAAGGCGCCTAAAAATCTCTTCAGCAGTCAAACGCTTAAAATCAAAACGTTGACAACGAGATAAGATGGTCGCAGGTACTTTATGAATTTCGGTAGTCGCAAAAATAAAAATTACATGGGGTGGAGGTTCTTCTAACGTCTTTAACAAAGCATTAAAAGCTTCGGTCGTCAACATATGAACCTCATCAATGATATAAACTTTACGGTTACCTTCCACTGGCGCAAACTTCACTTTTTCTCGCAAATCGCGCACCTCATCAATTCCTCGATTGGAGGCGCCATCGATTTCCAACACATCAAGCGAAATACCATCGGAGATCCGTTGACAACTTTGGCAATGGTTACAAGGGTCAGGATTTTCCCCACGTTCAGTACAGTTAACTGCCTTTGCCAAAATTTTAGCGGCAGAGGTTTTCCCGGTTCCTCGTGGTCCCGTAAAAAGATAGGCATGAGCCACTTTATTATGAGCCAGAGCATTCCGAAGGGTACGCACCACATGCTCCTGTCCAACAAAACCTTGAGCAAAGCTTTGCGGTCGCCATTTACGATAAAGACTAAGATACTCCAATAGTTTTTCCCGCCTTTTTCAGATTTAGTTCGGTTATTGAATAAGTTTTCCCCATGAACGACTACTTAGAAAATAGATCTCGATA
>DHOO01000141.1:46701-47046 GCA_002409975.1 Firmicutes bacterium UBA5388 | reverse complement strand
CTTTGAATTTTCATCACTTCACGTGCGGGGGCGGTAGCCAGCGTGAGCGACTACTATGTATAAAGACCCGCCTGTAAAGGCGGGTTTATAAAAGAATGACCGTGCACCATCCCTCGACAAACTCCTCCCGATCGTGCCATGATAGTTAGCTCCAATCAGGCTGCCCTACGGCACACGAAGTTTACGGCTTACCGTTGCTTCCTCCCGGACCTGGCGGGGTTCACCGGTCTCCGTTGCGTAGGACCTGATCTTCAACACCACTTGTCATCGCCGGTGCCACGAAGAGCCGCCTCAAGCTGGAATTCAACCCTGCTATAGCGGGTTGCAGGTTACAGGGCACCGCTA
>DHOO01000141.1:43404-46585 GCA_002409975.1 Firmicutes bacterium UBA5388 | reverse complement strand
ACCCTGCTATAGCGGGTTGCAGGTTACAGGGCACCGCTACCTCCCCGTCTAGCACGGTCAAAACAAAGACTTGTATTAGTATAACATTTTCATAGAAAAAATACAAGATAGCTGTTTTAACCAATTATTTACATAAACTTCTTTACCTTCTAACGCTGGATCCCATACTAGTTTCCTTAAAACACTTTCACAGTTCGTTACTTTAATATAAAAACCGGTTTTACAACCGGTTCAAATTTTATAATGGCGGAGAGACTGGGATTTGAACCCAGGAGACGCGTTAACGTCTACACGCTCTCCAGGCGTGCGCCTTCGACCGCTCGGCCATCTCTCCGTATTCTGGTAATTGGAAGTCAGGGACTGGTTCTTTTCTAGCTCTAGTCTCTAGTTTGGCGGAGAGAGCGAGATTCGAACTCGCGAGGGGCGTAAACCCCTACCCGCTTTCGAGGCGGGCGCCTTCAACCGCTCAGCCATCTCTCCTTATCTGGTCACTGGATGCAGGAGACTGAAACTTTCAGCCAGCTTCCAAACTACTTAACCATCTTTTTTGTAAAAGCATGATCAATACCTAAAAATGATGATCTCCACTTTAGTATTTTACCCATTATTATAACGAAGGTCAAGCAATTTTCATTGGAAACTTCTTTTTCTTTGAAAGAAATGTTTTAGCAACTCCCCCGCTTGATCAGCCAAAAGACCACTGGTTACCTCTAAACGATGATTAAGTCGCTGGTCTTTAACAATATTCATTAAAGAGCCCGCGGCCCCTGCCTTAGGATCAGAAGCTCCGTAAACCAGCCGTTCCAAGCGGGCATTAATCATAGCGCCAGCACACATCGGGCAGGGTTCCAATGTAACATAAATCGTCATATCCTGTAACCGCCAACCTCCGCGTTTGATAGCTGCTTCCCTAATCGCTATCACCTCGGCGTGAGCCGTAGGATCCCCCAGGGTTTCACGGAGGTTATGCCCACGAGCCAAAATCTGCCCTTCTTCTACAATGACTGCTCCAATTGGTACTTCATTTAAAACCAAGGCTTTTTGCGCCTCCACTAACGCCTCGTTCATAAAAAAAAGATCGGTTTTATCCACTCAGCAATGCTCCTTTTTCATAAGAATCGGCCCTAAAAAAATACTTCTCGTAACCCGTCGCTCTATTTTTGATCCTTTCGCTTGCCCCAGCTTGCTGGAGGAGGGACCACTTAGAAAAACTTTTGAGTCTTATCGATTCATCTGGCTTTGATTGTCATTACCTCACGTATGCGAGTGGTAGCCATTGTGTATAACTACTTAAAATTTTTTCATTACGATCGGGGTTAACACCATACTAGCAAATAATTATATTTTTGACTAGTATCCTAGCGTAAAGAATAGTTAATAGTATAATTCTAGGGAGTTGGTTACCAACTCAGTTTCCAAGACTCCTGAAAATGAAAAGCTAGATCTTGACTTAATTACTTTTTAATGATAATATTATTGTTGCATTAAATGCGCTCGTAGCTCAGTTGGATAGAGTGTTTGACTACGAATCAAAAGGTCGCAGGTTCGAATCCTGCCGGGCGCACCAGTTAAAATTATAGTTTATCCTTAAAATATATTGTTTCTCAAAGTTACTAACAGTAATAATAACTAAATAAACCGGAGGTGTTTCACTTCCGGCATTTAAAAGCCTTTTTAAGGGGCTTTTTTTATTTTTCCAAAACCACTAGGTTTTCTCGGCATAACTTTTTGTTTTCGTACTGGTAATTTTATCTCACCTTTACTTAGGGAAAAAGCTGATAAGGCTTTTCTTGTGATTTCCCAAACAACTCTTTACTATCCTCGTAGAACCTGTCCGCTATTTTCTTTACTTTAAACGCTATATTCTTAAATAAATCAAAATGGTCATTTAAATTCCCCTTATTACTATCCTGATTACAATCATCTCCCACTTGAGACCAGCATCCGGTAACAGGATTTCTGTAATAGAAATGTTGATAATTTTGGTTGTAAATCCCAGTAATTTTTATTTTTAGCAATGGATCCTTTTTCAGCACTGAAATTGAATATTTTATTTCCCGCATAATATTCCCCTCTTTGTATTAACTTTTGACCACCTATCTTTAATAATTATTCTATGCTTAACATGAAAAATAGTTACAATTTGCATAAAGATTGATGGTACATTTTGTTCTAAAGTATTTTGCTTAAAACAACGATAATATATAATGACAAGGATGTCTTCCCCCAAACGACACGGACGTCACCGCCTCACCAACGGTGAGGCTTTTTTTGTTTTTCTTAGCTTATTGATAGATATTATACCCATGGTTAGTCAAAATACTGCAATCAGAGCTAAGGGTTATTTGCAAAAATAGCAGGTTTTTGAAATTGGGTAAAGCAATACTAAAAGTGTTTCTCAAAACTATTCTTGCATCGCATTTAAAATTTTGCTATAATATGAAGACTAGATAATTTTTGGCCCCGTAGCTCAGTGGATAGAGCAGCGGTTTCCTAAACCGCGTGTCGGACGTTCGACTCGTCTCGGGGCTGCCATAAAAAAGAAACAAGGGGCTATTGCATTTTACAACAGTCTCTTATTTTTTCCCCATAAGCTTTTACAATACAAAAGGTTGGTATAGCTTAAGTATAGCTAATTACCCTTTTTTAATACTATAAAATGGGGGCCCAGGTACAGACTGCCAAATTAGTATTTTATATCCTGCTTATACGCAGGGTTTTTCTTATTTTTAACCAAGCCGACAATGCCTTTTTATGGCATTGTCAGCCCTTTTCCCGGGTTGATGTTGTCATGGCTGTCAAGGGTCTCTGGCTTCGCCTTCGATAAACTCGCTTTGCTCGCCCTTGACAGCCCCACCAACGAGTAATATAACGCCAGGCAAGCCTTGATTCATAAAGAGCTTCAATGATTTCACGATCAGTCTCCTCATAGAAGCCTTTTGCTGTTTTAGAGAAAGATTGTCGCCAAACATGATCTTGGGGAGGTTTATAAGGCTTTCGTGATTTTGACACTTTTTTTGCAGGGAGCGCTTTCTTTGGTTTTTCCAACAGTTTTTTTGGTATACAGATCCACTATACTCGACCATTACTCCAATCTTAGGGCCTGAAGGACCACAATATTAGCTTTAGGGATAATAGAAGCAACCTTACCGTTTCGAATGAGTTGATAATATTCTCCGCC
>DHOO01000141.1:42791-43161 GCA_002409975.1 Firmicutes bacterium UBA5388 | reverse complement strand
GGGAGCTCTCTAAAGGCAGATTCGCGGTTTGCAGGTGAAACCGCGAACTTCTGGTTATAAACCTCCATGAATTTTTGCAGGAAAGCGTTGGCGGCTTCAATAGATTTGATTCCAGCCAGTTTAAATTCAACAGGTAACCGGCTTTGGAGGGTTCCCCAAAGACGTTCAATACGCCCTTTGGCCTGAGGAGAATTCGCGGGAATTAAAGTAATACCAAGTTCTTTTAATGCCCTACCGAATTGAGTATCATTAACTCTTTTGCCAGCTAATTCGTCTTCCACAGAAAGTTTGCCAAACTTAGGCGAGAGGAAAATAGTATGTTTATCCACATAGACGGACAGGGGGATACCATAGTTAACTAAGATCTGCC
>DHOO01000141.1:0-42547 GCA_002409975.1 Firmicutes bacterium UBA5388 | reverse complement strand
TTTCACCATCGATTATCCATTCATGAGGACTGGCGTCAATTAGAATCATCATTCCTTTCCGTTCTTTGCGTTTTCTGCGGTGGTGAGTTTTGCGCCTAGTATGTTTCTTAGGGCTTTTAATTCCTTCTGCAGTTAAAATGCGGTAGACACTGGGGTAACTTAATACGATATCTTCGTGTTTTTCGAGAAGCTCATGGAAATGCGCAAAATTCGCCTCCTGGTACTTATAGTTCTTAAGTAGAACAATCTTTTGTTTCAATTCTTCAGTGATCGCATGTTTGGGACTAGAACCTCTATCTTTCCTTTTTGTTAAAAAATGATTGACCTTTTCCCATATATAGGATACAATATTGCTGCTAACGTTTGCACAACAAATATACTAATTTTGGTTAAACTAGACATTATTTTTTATTTACTTTATGGGACAGCTTTTGTTTACAGGAGCATGTGGAACCTTAGAGAACATGGTTATGGAAGGAGGGATGCAATAATTCAGATTGTTGCCTTTTAAAACATAAAATACTAAAGTAGGGAGGAATATTAATGAAAAGGTTTGCATTATTAACTCTTTGTTTGCTGGTTGTCTTGGGTACAGTTTTACCTGTTTTTGCATCTGAAGAAGGAAAATTATTGATTTGGGCTTGCCCCCTGCGGTCAAGTGTTATGAAGGAACTAGGTAACGAATTTACGACCAAATATAAAGTACCGGTTGAAGTTCAAGAGATTAACTTTGAAGATATCCGCGATCAGCTTGGTGTTGCTGGCCCGACAGGGAAAGGTCCAGATATTCTGATCGGACCTCATGACTGGCTGGGACAGCTAATAGTTAATGGATTGATCGAACCGCTCGATCTTGGTAAGAAAGAAAAGGATTTCTCTCCTGTAGCAATTTCGGCCTTTACCTGGGGTAAGGAACTTTATGGTGTTCCTTATGCTATTGAATGTATAGGTCTTGCTTACAATAAAAAACTTGTCCCCAAAGCCCCTAAAACCTGGGATCAATTAATATCTACGGGGAAAAAGATTTCTGATAAAGCACAGCAAAGATGGGGATTTGTGGTTCAGCAACCAGATCCCTATCACTCGTTTGCGGTAATGAGTGCTGGTGGGGCCTATGTCTTTGGGAAAAACCCTGATGGTACACTTAATCCTAATGATATTGGCTTAAATACTCTGGGAGGAGTTCGCGGTGCACAGCTGTTCCGCGATTTAATTGAAGCAGAAATAATGCCTCTGGGTGTAGATTTCAATACAATGACCACTCTCTTTAAAGAAGGTAAAGTGGGCATGGTGTTGACTGGCCCGTGGTCATTTGATAGTTTTCGCGAGGCAGGAGTGGATTATGGCTTTGCTCCGATTCCAACTGTTGACGGTAAAAAACCTCGTCCATTCGTTGGGGTACAAGGCTTTATGGTCAGCTCTTTTAGTAAAAATAAATTACTGGCCAAAGCATTTCTCGATGAATATGTGATTACCAAAGAGACAATGATTGCCCTTTACAAGAAAGGTGCCCGTCCTCCTGTTTATCTACCTGCGCTAAAAGAAGTAAAAGATAGTGATACAAAAGCTGTTTACCAGAGTGCTAGTGAAGGGATACCGATGCCAAGTATTCCGGAGATGAATAGTGTCTGGTCAGCTTGGAGCAATGCGATTGAACTTATTTTGAACGGTAAACTGTCTTCACAACAAGCAATGGATGAAGCGGTTGGTCAAATTAGAACCGCTATTGAACAGAGTAGGAAAAAGTAAGTATAATCCTTGATTGATGGTGTCGGAGAGTTTCGGCGCCATCAATCTTCATTTATTTTCACCTAACGTCATAAAAAATTAGTATTTAGTTGATAATTAAAGAATGCTAATTGTTCCGTTGTTTAGTTTTTGTTATGTAGTAATATATTATATTTTTAGGAGAGATCCTAAAACCGGACGGTGATTACTGATGAATAATTCCTTAACAACGCAAGAGAGACGCACCTTGGAAACAAGGAGCAAGAGTAGTTTTGCAATGATGATCAAAATCATCATTCTGGGTTTAATGAATGCGTTGGCGATTTGGGCAGTACTAGTACTCTTTCAAGATCAGCAATACGGGATGCTTACAGCATTAGTTGTTGGTTCGCTGGTCATTGATTACATTTATATTTCTGACCGTGTTTATTCATGGCGTTTTATTCTTCCTGGAACTATTTTTTTAGCTTTGATGGTAATCTACCCAATTGTTTTTACTATTTATGTCGCTTTTACTAACTATGGCACCGGACATCTTCTTTCCAAAGCAATGGCGATTGAACAGTATACCAGTAGGTATATGTTAAGAGAGGATTTTCCGATTTACGATGTTGAGGTTTTTAAGGATGAATCCGAAGATTTTGCCTTTCTTTTAACTGATTCAGAAGGAAGACAATTAGTGGCTGTAGAGGGAAAAGCTGTTCTTTTAGAGAATACTTCTCTTCAGCCTGTAGATGCTGATGCCGATGGAGTTTATGATCGATTGGGTGATTACGAACGTCAGAGCACTTTGAGCATTTTTCCTTATCTAAATAAATTACAGAAACTCTCCTTTGAACATGAAGGTTTAGAATTGAAAATGCGAAGCCCTCAAGAATTTGGATATTATTCACGCCGTTATCAATATGACCCAGCGTGGGATGTAATAACAGACTTTGAAACAGAAACAGATTATTATGCTCAAGATGGAAACTTTATTTCCAAGAACCAGGATGTATTAGATATTGGTTTTAAAACGACAGTTGGATGGCGGAATTTCAAAAACTTATTTACCGATCGTCGTTATTTAGAACCCTTTGTTAGGGTTTTTATCTGGACGATTATGTTTGCCTTACTTAGTGTAGCGGAAACTTTTGTCCTGGGATTGTTATTAGCAGTCCTTTTAAATGATCCAAAGGTAAAACTTCGTGGACTATATCGCTCGATTTTAATTATTCCTTATGCGATGCCCGCTGTTATCACCTGTCTAATCTGGAGAGGTCTTTTTAGTACGGAAACAGGGATTATTAATAATATTCTTTTGTTACCTCTTTTTGGTAAGGCCATACCATGGTTTCAAGATCCGTTCTGGGCTAAAGTAGCAGTCCTTATTGTTAATCTTTGGCTTGGTTATCCTTATATGATGTTGATTTGCACTGGCGCATTACAAAGCATTCCTGGGGAATTGTATGAAGCGGCAATGGTTGACGGCGCTACCGGATGGAGAAAGTTTCAGACGATTACCTTTCCTTTACTATTATCCCAATTAACACCGCTCCTGATCTCTTGTTTTGCTTATAACTTTAATAATTTAAATGTAATTTATTTGGTGACTAAAGGACGACCAGCGATTGCAGGTGCTATAACACCTACCGGGGCTACAGATATTCTAATTAGTTACACCTACCGTATGGCTTTTGAATCTGGTTCCGGTGGTGACTATGGTCTGGCGGCGGCTGTATCATTGATTATTTTCTTTATTATTAGCGGGATTACAATGCTAAACTTTAAATATTTACGTGCGTTTGAGGAGGTGCCTCAGTATGATTAACAGCAATAAGATTATGGAACATGGGTGGGGGAAGAGTCAGCAGGAAGGGGATAAAAGATTTTTACCGGGTTTAAGAAACAGAGTTATCAATCAATTTTGGAAACAGCTTGTAATTTGGATCTGCATCTTGTTTGCTTTATTTCCAATTGTTTGGGTGATTTCAGCAGCCTTTGATCCGGCCAATTCTATTGCCGGGCAGCGTCTAATACCCAAAAACGCTTCATTAATAAATTTCGAAAAACTGTTTAACAGTGAACAACAACCTTTTTTGATCTGGATGTATAATTCTTATAAAGTAGCGATTAGCAATTCCTTTTTGGTCGTCTGCATTAGCTCATTGGCGGGGTACGCCTTTTCACGGATGCGTTTTCGTGGTAGAAGAACAGGTTTGTTTGGGATTATCTTAGTTCAAATGTTTCCTCAGATGTTGGCGATGGTTGCCATTTATTTAATCGTTTTTCGGATTGGACAATATATTCCGGCGCTTGGGCTTGATACACACGCTGGTCTTGTTTTGGTCTATATGGGTGGCTCCATGGGTGTTAATGTGTGGATGATAAAAAACTATTTTGATACCATTCCGTACTCACTGGAGGAATCAGCGATGTTAGATGGCGCTACGCCTTTTCAATTATTTTCCCGCATCATTTTACCATTAACTACCCCAATTTTAGTAGTGGTTTTTTTTCTTCAATTTATCGGGATTTACTCTGAGTTCATTTTAGCCCGGGTGCTATTGGCCAGTAATGATAAATTTACTATTGCAGTTGGCTTACAATCCTTTATTGCGGATCAATATAGTAAACGGTGGGGGGTTTTCTCAGCGGCAGCTATTATCGGAACAGTTCCTGTAATGATTCTTTTTTGGCTACTACAAAAGCAACTAATAACAGGTTTAACAAGTGGAGCAGTAAAAAATTAGTTCAAGAAATATTTACATTATCAGTATGTTTCTGGGCGTAGGAATAGATTAAATTCATACAAATAAAAGGAGGCTTATTAATGAGTAAAGAACTACGAATCGGCTTTATTGGCTGCGGTGGAATCGCTATTTCTAAACATTTGAGTGCTTTATCAAAAATAAAAGAAGTAGAGTTAGTAGGGTTTTGTGATTTAATTCTCGATCAGGCTGAGGAAGCAAAAGAAAAAGTTGGTTCGCCAGTAGCCAAAACCTATACTGATTACCGTAAACTCTTAGAAGATCAGTCAATTAATGTAGTTCATATTTGTACTCCAAACCGGTCACACTCGGAGATCGCGGTAGCAGCTCTGGAAGCTGGGAAACACGTGATGTGTGAAAAGCCGATGGCTATCAATTCTATGGAAGCAAGAAAAATGTTGGAAGCCTCTAAACGTACAGGGAAAAAATTAACTATTGGTTATCAAAATCGTTTTCGTCCCGACTCTCAATATCTACATGAACTTTGCTTGCGAGGTGAACTTGGGGAAATTTATTTTGCGAAAGCGCATGCGATCCGTCGTCGGGCTGTACCTACCTGGGGAGTATTTTTAAACGAGTCTGAACAGGGAGGGGGACCTTTAATCGATATTGGCACACATGCTTTGGATCTAACCCTATGGATGATGAATAATTATCAACCCAAATATGTGGTAGGAAGGACCTTTCACAAGTTAAGCCAGACCCAAAATGCTGCCAATGCTTGGGGACCTTGGGATCCGGAACAATTTACGGTTGAGGATTCAGCTTTCGGATTTATAGTTATGGAAAATGGGGCAACCATTATTCTTGAGTCCAGCTGGGCATTGAATACCCTTGATGAAGGTGAAGCGAAGACCACTCTTTGTGGAACCAAGGGTGGCGCTGATATGCGCGAAGGCTTGAGACTGAATGGAGAAAGATTAGGTAAGCTTTACACTACAAATGTAATGCTTGATGGTCAGGGGGTCGCATACTATGATAGTAAGCAAGATGATCCTGCCGATTTAGAAGCGCGGATGTGGATTGATTGTCTTCTTAATAATACAGAACCTTTAGTAAAACCAGAAGAGGCTTTGGTTGTTACGGAAATTTTGGAAGCAATATATGAATCAGCAAAAACGGGTACTGAAGTACGGTTTGATTGAAGAAAAGGAGGAATTTAAATGAAAGCGGGTTTTCTAACTGGTTGTTTAGATCTACCTTTAACAGAAATTGTCGAGTTTGCTTCTACCGTCGGTTTTCAAGCACTAGAGCTTTCTGCTTGGCCGGTAGTGAGTAGTAGAGATTATTCCGGAAGTACGATTGATATCGAGAGGATGGATCAGAAAAAGGCTGAAGAAATTAGTCGTCTGCTTCAAAAGCATAGTATAACAATATCTTCCCTTGCATATTATGATAACAATCTCCACCATGACTTGGAGGTCAGGGAAGGGTATTTACGACATCTTCACAAAGTAATAGATGTAGCCCATCTTTTAGACGTAGAATTAGTCGGGACCTTTGTCGGACGCGATCAAACCAAGACAATTGCTGCTAATATGGATGAATTTGAAAAAGTTTTTACACCGCTTTTATCCTATGCGGAGAGTAAAAACGTAAAAATAATGATTGAAAATTGTCCGATGCCGGGTTGGAATCTTGATGGATGTGGTGGTACTATTTCCTATTCCCCAGAGTTGTGGCGTGAAATGTTTAAAAGAGTTGTAAGTAAGAACTTTGGATTAAATTTAGACCCATCCCATCTTTATTGGCTAGGGATTGATTATCTTCGTGTTATTTCTGATTTTAAGGATAGAATCTTTCATGTACATGCAAAAGATGTTGTCGTTTTTAAGGATAAGGTATATGAGTATGGTATATTTGGAAAACAGCTCAATCGCAAAAGTGAATGGGATGTTGATTGGTGGACTTATCGGATGCCAGGGCGGGGAGAAATTGATTGGGCTAAATTTATCGCTACTTTAAAAGAAAATGGATATGATGGGGTAATCAGTATTGAACATGAGGATTCAGAATATGAAGGCACAGTGGAAAAGGTTAAAGCAGGGTTAAAACTAGGATATCAGTTTCTAGCCAAGTATTTGTAATATGTTGCTGGGAATACTCTTATTAAAAACAGATAAAAATCTATTACAGCCGCCCCTAAGACTATTGGGCGGCTGCGGGTTTAAAGCATATCAGAAGAAGAGAAAAAACATATTGATAATGTAAAAAGACGCTTTTGTTATATAGTTAAACATTTGCATAAAGTTGGTGAAAACATTGAGAGTAACTATTAATGACATTGCGAAAAAAGCCAAGGTTTCTGCGTCCACCGTCTCTAGGGTTATCGCGGATCACCCACGAATTAGTGTGGCAACCAAGGAAAAAGTACATAGAATTATGAAGGAACTGAATTACCATCCTAATATAATAGCGCGCTCCTTGGTTAACCGCTCGACTAAAATCATTGGTGTGATTGTCCCAGGAATGGCGGAACAATCTTTTCAACATCCCTTTTTTCCAGAATTATTGGGTGGAATTGGTTCGATGGCCTATGAAATGGGATACAAAATTCTGCTATCCAACGTCTCCACTGTTGAAGAAGAAAAACAAACGGTTAAAGAGTTTGCCTTTGGGGGGATAACAGAAGGAGTTATCCTAGTGGCCTCTAGAGCCCAAGATCCTACAGTTAATGAGCTGATTAAAACAGATTTTCCCTTTGTGGTGATTGGGAGGTCGGAAAACCCCTATGTTAATTGGGTCGACAATGATAATTTTGTGATTGGATACCAGCTAGCGGAGCATTTTATTAAACAGGGACACCGGAAAATTGCTTTTTTAGGTTTTTCTCCGGGGTATATGGTAACAACGGATCGGGTCAATGGATATAAAAAAGCTCTTCAGGATTACGGATTACCGCTCGAGGATGAGCTGATTGTTGAGAATAAATTTGATTCAGATAATGGTTATGACTTAATGAAAAGGTTACTTGTTAGGGAAATAGTACCAACAGGAGTTATTACCTGTGATGATCTATGGGCTTTTGAGGCAATAAAGGCGATAACTGATCGAGGGCTTCGGGTTCCCAACGATATAGCGGTGGCTGGGATCAATGATGTGCCACTTGCCAAATTTTATAACCCGCCGATTACCTCTGTGAAGATAAATGCTTTCTCTTTGGGAACAAAAGCTTTTGAAATGCTACAGACAATAATAAATAGTGAAATTAAAAGTTACAATAGATCCTTTATCCCTGCTGAATTAATAATTCGAGATTCAAGTGTGAAGAGCTGAAATGAATGGTTTTAATTAAATCACCTTATTATAAATGATAATTGAATATCATTCAAAGGTTGGCACGGATATTAACAGTGGGGGATAAAAAAGTTACCTACTTAAAGACAGAAAGTTTGTATATTTAAAAACAGGAGGCGATTTTATGAAAAAAACTAAGCTTAGTTTGCCAAGAGTTGCTTATTTTTGTATGGAATTTGGCTTGCATGAGAGCTTTCCTATTTATTCAGGTGGTCTTGGTATCTTAGCTGGAGATATCTTAAAAGAAGCTAAAGCGAGTAATTTTCCAATGATAGGCATAGGAATATTATGGCGTCAAGGATATACTTCGCAACGTATTGATCAGAAAGGTTATCCTTATGATTCATACTATGAATATCGCCATGATTGGCTTGAAGATACCAAGGTGAAGGTAAGGGTAAGGATTAGAGGAAGACAGGTTAAATGTAAAGTATGGAAGTGTACCCAGTTTGAGAATGTTCCTCTCTATCTGTTAGATGTAAATTTACCAGAGAATGATGACCGTCTACTTACGGGTCAGTTGTATGGTTGGTTTTCGGAAGAAAGAGTCGCACAGGAAATAATTCTTGGTATCGGTGGAATAAAAGCCTTACGGGCACTTGGTATTCCAGTGGATATTTACCATTTTAATGATAGCCATCCGGTATTTGCGGGTATAGAATTAATTAATGAACTGATGGAAGATAAAGGTTTGGATTTTGAAGAAGCATGGGAACAAGTAAAAGAAAAGATTGTCTTTACCACCCATACTCCGGTTAAAGCAGGCAATGAAGAGCATGATCATGAGTTATTAAGGTATATGGGGGCTTACAAAGGTCTTGCTTTTGGGCAGATGTTAAAGTTGGGGGGAGATCCTTTTTCGATGACTGTTGCCGGTTTACGATTAGCGAAGAAGGCAAATGCAGTTGCGGAGTTGCATGGTAATACTGCTCGCCAGATGTGGGGTAGTGTGCCCGGAACAGCGGAGATCATTGCCATCACTAATGGGGTATTTACCGGCGCTTGGCAGGATAAAAAAATAGCTGAAGCTTATGAGACAAATGCTGGTCTATGGGCTCCTCATCAAGAAGCAAAAAGAAAAATGATTGAGGAAATTAAGCGAAGAAACAGAGTAAAATTAGACGAGAATACTTTAACCATTGGCTCGGCGCGGCGAGCAGCTCCTTATAAAAGAGGAAATCTGATTTTTAGTAAACCAAAGGTAATTGGGGAGTATCTAAAAGCAGGAAAAGTACAGATTGTTCTTTCGGGTAAAGCACACCCTAATGATCTAATTGGAAAAGATATTGTGGCAGAAATGTATAAGATGTCAAGATTATATCCGCAAAGTGTAGTTTTTTTGGAAGACTATAATATGGAAATTGGGCGTCTTCTTACTCGTGGGTGTGATGTTTGGCTTAATAACCCTCGACGTCCTCAGGAAGCGAGTGGAACCTCAGGAATGAAGGCAGCGATGAATGGGGTTTTAAATTTTAGCGTCCTTGATGGATGGTGGCCCGAAGGCTGCATTCATGGTGTTAATGGTTGGCAGATCGGAGGAGGATACGAAGGCAAGGATCAGGACAAGGTCGATCGGGATTCTCTCTACCGGGTACTCTTAGAAGAAGTTATTCCGACTTATTACCACAATAGAGAAAAATGGTTTGAGATGATGAAAGCATCAATTAACATGTCGCAGTGGAAATTCTCCGCCACCAGGATGTTAAAGGATTATTATCAAAAATTATATAATTAGTTCGTGGAGTATATAAGTATATAAATGATAGTGATATGTTCCCATATTAATCATCCCTCTCTGCTTCAACCTGTTTAAGCTTGTCCCTAAGAGGGTGGTTTTTTTCTTGAGCGACTGAAATGTCTGCTTTGACACGATCTAACATATAGAAATATTAGTTGAAATCTGGTATTATTTCCGCGATCCCCTAGGTCACTGGGGGACTTGAAGGCTACGCTTGATGATTATTGCTAAATAGGAAAGGAAAGAGGAGAATAAGAAAATCCTTGGAGGTGTTTTTTCTAGGTGAATATGGTAAAATGAGTTTGGTTACTATTAATATCTTACTTTATGTTCAGGAGGGGCCCATTTGCATCTTAAACGTTTGGAAATTCACGGATTTAAATCTTTTGCCGATCGGATTACCCTCTCGTTTCAAAAGGGTATTACTGCTATTGTTGGTCCGAATGGTAGTGGCAAGAGTAATATTGCCGATAGTCTTTGTTGGGTGATGGGGGAACATAATCTTAGAAACATTCGAGGCGCAAAACTTGAGGATATTATCTTTTCAGGAAGCGAAGAACGTAAACCATTAGGAATGGCAGACGTTACTTTGGTCTTGGATAATTCGGATCAAACCTTGCCCTTGGATTATTCTGAGGTAGCAGTGACCAGACGCGTTTACCGCTCTGGGGAGAGTGAATTTTTAATAAATCGTTCTCCGGTTCGGCTTAAAGATATTCAAGAACTCTTTTTTGATACTGGATTAGGACGAGAAGCTTACTCTGTGATTAGTCAAGGTAAGATTGATTCAATTCTCTCCCTGCGTCCCGAGGAACGGAGAAGTGTTTTTGAAGAAGCGGCCGGAATTATGAGATACAAAGCAAAGAAAAACTTAACAATGAAAAAACTGGCGGAAACAGAGAATAATATTCTTAGAATTCAAGATCTATTGCAAGAATTAGTAACGCAGTTAGAACCGTTATCTGAACAAGCACAAAAGGCTGAACGATATTTAAAACTACAAGATCAACTTAAACAGTTGGAGATTAATTATTCTTACACAGAATTAACTGGAATTAATCAAACGCTTAAAGAATTAATAGAACAGCAAAACCTGAAGAACAATGAATTGTTAAGATTGAAAGAGGAAGAAGAAAATCTTTCTCAGAGGGTTATTTCTATTAAATCCCGAGTGAACACGGTTGAAGAAGAGCTTGAAGTTAGGCAAAAGCAGCTAATGGAAGAGACAGCTCAACGGGAAAGGGCGATGGGCGAGTTAAATCTGTTTGGTGAAAGGAAACGCTCATTACAAACTCGTATCCTGGAGTTGGAAGCATTTATTGCTCAACAGGCAGAAAAAGCTATGGACTTAGAAAAGAAAAAGGAGAATCTTTCGCAGTTAACTACTAATATTGATGAAAAGAAAACACGTTTAGCTTCGGAGGTAAAACAGCTCGAAGAAGTACTCCTGGTTAAGGAAGTTAAAATAAAAGAATTCCGTGCCGAGCTAATAGCTAAAAAGCAGTGTTTTACCAATAAGTTGGAACAAAGTTCCCTCTTAAAACAAAAGATTAGCGAAGCAAGTGTGCAGAAGGATTTTCGTCACGAGAAGGAAACAGAGGTTCACGAGGAGCTTGAAGAGATTGCTAAGGAACTTGCGGTGACGGATCAACGAATCTACAAAGCCAAGGACAAGCTAAATGCTCTTCGACAACAGCTAGATGTAGTTAAAAATCAGGAAGAAAAGTTGGCTGCGGAACTAAAAAAACGTCAATCCTACTTATTAAATCAAGTGGAAAAGAATCAGGAAATGCGCGAGAGGCTTCGAGGATTAGAGTCAAAACTTACTTTACTTACTGATATGGAACGCGGCCATCAGGGATATTTCCAGGGAGTAAAATCTTTACTTGAAATCCAAAAAGAACCGTTTCGCCGAGAAATTCATGGGGTAGTGGCAGATTTAATCAGAGCGGAAAGCGGTTATGAATTAGCGTTAGAAGTAGCAATGGGTTCCTCTCTCCAGTATTTAGTAATTAATCATCATCGCGATGCTCGACAGGCTATTGATTACTTAAAAAAGCACGCTTTGGGGAGAGCAACCTTTTTACCGCTAAATCTAATAGATGAGAAACCCGATCGCTTGCTCGGGATAAAATCATTATTAATGGAATACAATTCTAAACCAGCTACTGATGCAGTTTTATATGAGCAACGTTACTCTGCGATTGTCCAGCACTTACTAAACGGGACGATTATCGCCCCCAATTTAAAGACTGCGGTAGAAATTGCTGAAAAGACCGGTAAGAAGTTTCGAGTTGTGACCCTAGAAGGCGAGCTTATTGCTCCGGGGGGAGCGATTACGGGAGGAAACTTAGAACGTCGACGGGCGGGCCTTCTTAGTAGGAAAGGAGAAATTACTCAATTAAAGCGGGAAAAAGAAGATTTGTTGGCTTTTATGAATCGCGGCTTAGCTGAGGAAAAAAAGTTGGAAGAAGAGATTAGAGAGATTTCCCAGCTTCACGAAGAAAAAAAGAATTTGCAGCAAGAGACCAATTTTAATATAAATTCTGTGCTTAAAGATATGGATGCTTTAGTAGTTAGTCACCAGAAAACACTTACCAAGAAAGAGCAGCTACAGCAGGTTCTTCTCCGAATAGAAGAGGAGTTATCGCTCCAAAAATCCGCAGTAGATAATTTAAGGGACAAGCTTAAACAGGTAGAAGCAGAGATGGAATTTATCACCGGAGAAATTAAAGCTTTGGAAGAGTGGGAAACTAATTTTATAACTGAGCGCGAAACAACCCTGAGAGAGCTTTCCGATCTTTCCTCACAGCTGGCCGGTGTCCAGCAAGAATGGCTTGGCAAAAGGGAAAATCTGCAAAATTATGAAAATTTAATTGGTGAGCTGCAGACAGAAATTAATAAAAAGAATTCAGAGCTTGCTCAGACCCAAGAGGAAATGCAGATTTTACAAAAGCAAAAGGATATGATGGAAAGCAAGGTAAAAAATACTACTAAGAATCAAGCTGAGCAGGAAGCTGACATCCAAAAGTTAAAAAGCTGTTGGCAGGAGGCGCTCTCTACTTTAAACCAGACTGAAGTTCGTCTTCGAGAAATTCAAAAACAGCATGGTGAGGAAGTGGCATTTTTACATCGCTTAGACCTTCAGATTAATAGGTTAAAGATTAGCGCGGATAATATGTCTACCAACTTAATCGAAGTTTACGGGGAAGGGTGGCAACAAGAACTCTCAATTAACTGGGTTGCTCCCTCTAATCCTAAACACGAAATAACATGTTTTAAGAGGCAGATGAAGGAGATTGAACCGGTAAACTTACAAGCGATTGCGGAGTATCAAGCGTTAAAGGAGAGGGTGGATTTTCTTTCCCAACAACTTACGGATCTTACTGCTTCTCGGGAATCTTTGGAAAAGGTGATCCAAGAGATTGAAAAAACAATACAAAAAAGGTTTTTAGACACTTTCTATCAGGTAAGAAAGGAGTTTATTATTTTATTTGAGCAATTATTTTCTGGAGGAAAGGCTAACCTAGAGTTGATTGATCCGGATAATCCTTTGGATTCAGGGGTTGAGATTTTAGCTCAACCTCCTGGGAAAAGGCTTCAGAATCTATCACTTTTGTCTGGAGGTGAAAGGGCAATGACTGCTATTGCTCTGCTTTTTGCCATCCTCCGCATCAAGCCTTCTCCTTTTTGTATACTTGATGAGATTGACGCCACTTTGGATGACACTAACGTTAAAAGGTTTACCGAGCTACTAAAGATTTTTAGCAAAGATCTGCAGTTTATTCTGATCACACACCGCCGGGGAACAATGGAAGTAGCAGATGTGCTTTATGGGGTTACCATGGAGGAAAAAGGAATTAGTAAGTTAATCTCTCTAGATCTGAAGAAACAAGCAAGTTAAGGAGGAAAATAATGACTGATGGATTTGTGTCACGATTGAAAGCAAGTTTAACTAAAACCAGGCAAAGATTTCTTGCGCCTCTTGAAGAGGCGATGCTTTTTCATAAAAAGATTAGTCCCGAATTCTATGAGGAATTGGAAGAGATCCTGATCGCTTCTGATGTTGGCTATAAAACAACTTCTCTTCTTTTGGATAAATTGAAAGAGAAAGTTAAGACAGAGAAGACAGACCAAATTAATGAAATAAAGGGTTATCTCCGTGAGATCATGACTGCTCTCCTTTCTGTTCTTTCCCCCCCTGATCTAGATACGGATTTACCCCTAGCTCTCCTAGTTGTGGGAGTAAATGGAGTAGGGAAAACCACTTCTATTGCCAAGTTAGCAGAATATTATAAAGGCAAAGACAAATCTTGTCTGCTCGTAGCGGGTGATACCTTTCGGGCTGCTGCTATTGATCAGCTTCGGGTTTGGGGCCAACGGCTAGGAATTGATCTTATCCACCACCAGGAGGGCGCCGATCCTGGAGCAGTAGCCTTTGATGGTATTTCTGCAGCTAATGCGAGGAAGGTCGATGTTGCGATCTTTGATACGGCTGGGAGATTACATACAAAAGTAAATCTGATGACTGAATTGGAAAAGGTTCACCGCGTTGTTTCTCAAAACTTAGGCGAGAGAAGGCTGTTAAACTTATTAGTCTTGGATGCTACTACTGGCCAAAATGCACTCTCACAAGCCCGTGCCTTTCACGAGGCAGTTGGTATTGATGGAATTATCCTTACTAAACTTGACGGCACCGCTAAGGGCGGAATAGTACTGGCCATTGCTGCGGAATTAGGTCTTCCAATTGTCTGGTTAGGTATTGGTGAACAATCCGAGGATCTTAGAAGGTTTGATCCTGATGAATTTGTTAAAGCTCTTTTTGCTTGATAATGCTGGAGTCATTAAAAGATATTCTCTAAGTTTAAACGAAGCTGGTCGGGAATGCGATTGATTGTCTGTTTCATTTCTGCGATTCCACCTAAAGCCAAAACAATGGCTTTATTTTCCAAATAGGATTTGGTCCGAGCTAAATAAATTTCGAACTCATCTAAATCTTGATGATCTATTAGTAAGACCCAGACTTTTCTGGATTTTAGCCATAATTTATTGATGATATTTAGTTGTTTTTCAATCTCCAAAGACTTGGACTTTTTAACATAAGAAGCGAGGTTTTCAAGTTCAGTAAGGATCTCCCCTGCTTGTTTCGAGATTAAAACTTCTGAATACCATCCTAAGCCTGAAAAGAGCAAAAAAAGGATAATCACTCCAACAAATACTTTCACGCTTTTATCTCCTTCCATTAGTGGGAAAAAACAATAATAAATTTGCTTTTAAGGCGCTGGTTTAATTTGATAGAAGAGTCGACCTTGAGTATCAATCATGGCGATTAAAACTGTGCGCGGATCCTTGATTCCGCGCTTTTTAAGTTCATCAAGAAGCCACTCTTCTGAGAGCCCGATTCGGGCTAGGCTTTTTGCTTCGATTTGACCATCTAAAATCAAGGAAGTGGGCAGTCCTTCATAATTCGTTTTTAGTTTTAAATCTTCTGGAGTGACAGGTCGCTTTTGCGATTTGGGAAGGATGGTTAAAGTTCCGTTGGTTTCTAACAGAGCGAATTCAACATCGGAAAGGTTAAAGAAGCCTTGTGATCTTAATTGTTCTAACAAATCATTGAGATGATAAAGGTTTAATTGCATTTCATCCCAATTTATTATTCCGTTTTCAATGATCACGCTGGGTTTCCCACAGAGAGTCCTCCGGAATTTTTGGCTTTTTATTGATAAGAAGGAGAAAGTGACTTGAGCTAAAAGCAGGGTAAGAACGGGTATTACTCCATTAAGGAGCGATAAACCTCGATCTTGCATGGGAATGGCTACTAAATCCGCGATCATAATGGTAATCACGAATTCGTACGGCTGTAATTGACCAATCTGCCGTTTTCCCATTAACCGTGTCACGATAACTACTAACAAATACAGAAAAAGTGTTCGAAAAAAAATTATTAACATTTTGACCCCCTTGTTCACTTTTTATTATTAACTGCTCAGGTGAAAATATTCTTTGCAGGGGAAACAGCAAAAACTAAAATATAAATAGGATGATTTGTATACTATATACTTATTACTTAAGCAGATAATATTATTGACTTTATTACCGTGTTCAATATATCCTTATATAATAAACCTATTATTACGAGGTAGTCGTTCGCGCTGGCTGTTACTTGCACTCGTGAGGTAATGTAAATTAAAGCCAGGTGAATCGACCTAGTGTTTTCAAAGTAACTATTAAATAAGGGGGATATATAATGACTGAGATTAACCCGCTGGTAGTTGCACAACAACAACTTGATATGGCGGCAGAAAAACTGGGGCTTGATCCGGGGGTTCACGCTATCCTTAGGGAACCTTTACGGGTGCTGGAAGTGAATTTTCCGGTCAAAATGGATGACGGTACCATTAAAGTCTTTAAAGGGTATCGGGCTCAACATAATGATGCGATTGGGCCGGCTAAAGGTGGAATTCGTTTTCATCCCAGTGTAACTCTGGATGAGGTAAAAGCGCTCTCCATGTGGATGACTTTTAAATGTGGTGTCTTAGGGTTACCCTACGGCGGCGGTAAGGGAGGGGTAGTAGTTGACCCCCAGACCCTTTCCCCATTTGAACTTGAACGACTGAGTCGCGCTTATATTGCTGCTATTTCCTCTCTAATTGGTCCGGATAAGGATATTCCAGCTCCGGATGTTAATACCAACCCCCAAATTATGGCATGGATGATGGATGAGTTTAGTAAGTGCAAGGGTGGAGTAACTTATCCAGGAGTTGTTACCGGTAAACCAATTATTGTCGGCGGTTCACTGGGCCGGGGTGAAGCTACGGGTAGGGGTTGTGTTATTATTATTAGGGAAGCGGCTAAACGTATAGGCATGAATCTTCAAGGCGCAACAGCTGTTGTTCAAGGCTTTGGCAATGTTGGCAGCGCTACGGCGCGGTTTTTAGCCAAAGAAGGGGTAAAAATCATCGCCATCATGGAAATTGATGGAGGGATTTACTCCCAAGAAGGTATTAACCCTGAGGATGTACTAAAGTTTAGGAAAAAAGCAGGTACCATCAATGGTTACCCCGGATGCCGACCGATTGATAATGAAGAGCTTTTTGCTCTGGATTGCGATATTCTAGTCCCGGCGGCAATGGAGAATCAGATTACCAAGGACAATGTTGATCGGATTAAAGCTAAGCTTGTTGCTGAAGCGGCCAATGGACCGACTACGCCGGAAGCGGATGAGATTCTTTCACGAAAAGGGATCATGCTGACTCCGGATATTTTAACCAATGCCGGTGGGGTAACTGTCTCCTATTTTGAATGGGTGCAAAATATCATGAATTACTATTGGTCAGCGGATGAAGTTAACTCCCGATTAGAACAAAAGATGGTTGAGGCTTTTGATTGCATTTATCAGATGAGTCAAGACCATAAAGTTAATATGCGAGTTGCTGCTTATATGTATTCTCTCTCAAGAGTGGCGGAAGCCATTAAGATGCGAGGCTGGGCTTAAGGGTGGGTTGTGTCCCACTCTTTTTCTTTAACTTTTTATACTTTTCAAATATTACTTCGTTTAGCTTGAGTTTTGTTCTCGATTAAGCTTTTATGAGGTTTTCAAATTACCCGATTAATGATACAATAATCTTGTTTATTATTTGAGGGAATTGCATAATTATCTTAATCATTTTCCTTGTTACTAGTCATTCGTTGCTCGTAACTCGTGGGTAAGCTTTCATTGCAAATGAGGATTATGCAATTTCTTAATTTGTAATGGAGGAGAATAAATGGAAATAATTGACAAAAAGGAGCTCGCGCCGGGGATTGTACAATTTTTGGTTGATGCTCCTCTAATCGCAAAAAAAGCCGAACCCGGACATTTTATTATTTTAAGGCATAAAGAAAATGGCGAGCGGATACCACTTACCATTGCCGATTTCGATCGAGAACAAGGTACCATTACTCTGGTTTGTCAAGGCATTGGTAAGAGTACAAAAGAGATTAACCAAATGAAAAAAGGCGATGCTTTCTTGGATTTGCTGGGTCCTTTAGGGACTCCGTATCCGATCAACAAATTAGGAACTGTAATCTGCGTAGCTGGTGGTTTAGGAGTGGCGCCCCTTTACCCAAAAGCTAAAGCTCTTCACCAAGCAGGAAACAGAGTGCTCAGTTTGATTGGCGCCCAGCGTAAAGAGATGCTGATCATGACTGAGGAAATGGCGGCGGTTAGTGATGAAGTACGTTATAGTACGGATGATGGTAGCTTTGGACATCACGGGTTTGTAACCGCTCTTCTCCAGCAAGCGCTCTCTGAAGAAAAAGTTTCTGAAATAGTAGCGGTAGGGCCGGTTCCGATGATGGCTGCGACGGTAAAAGTGGCAAAAGAATTTAATGTTCCGATTGTGGTTAGTCTAAATGCTTTGATGATAGATGGAACTGGGATGTGCGGCGGTTGTCGAGTGACAGTGGGAGGTAAAACTAAATTCTGTTGCGTGGATGGTCCGGCTTTTGATGGCGCTTTGGTGAATTTTGAAGAATTATTATTAAGACAAAGATATTATCATGAACAAGAAAAAGAGGCATGTCACCGATGCAGGCTAGAGGAGGCGGGAAAATGAGACAGCAGATGCCAAAACAAGATCCAGAGATCCGATGGAGAAATTTTGACGAGGTGGCGTTAGGTTTTACAGTAGAACAGGCCCAGGCCGAGGCTGATCGCTGTTTGAAATGTAAAAAACCAATGTGTGTTCAGGGATGTCCGGTGGAAATTGAGATTCCCAACTTCATTGCCTTGCTGGCGGCTGGGCAACCAGAAGCTGCTTTGGCGAAGATTAAAGAGAAAAATAGTCTTCCAGCGATCTGTGGTCGGGTCTGCCCCCAGGAAAACCAATGTGAAAAATTATGTGTCCTTGGGAAAAAAGGGGAACCGATTGCGATTGGCGCTTTAGAGCGTTACTGCGCCGACTGGGGTAGAAAAGAGGAAACTGAGGCCAAATCTACTCCGCAAGAGACTGCCGCTAAAGGAAAAGTGGCGGTGGTTGGTTCCGGTCCGGCTGGTTTAACCGCGGCAGCAGATCTCTCTTTGATGGGCTATAAAGTGACTCTTTTTGAATCTCTTCACGCTCCGGGTGGAGTATTAAGATATGGTATTCCAGAATTTAGACTTCCCAAGGCGATTGTCGATTACGAGGTGGGTAATCTAGTCAAGATGGGAGTGGAAATAAAAAAAAGCTGCCTAATTGGTCAAACTTTGACGATTGATGACTTATTTAGTCAAGACTATCAAGCTGTTTTTATCGGGACTGGGGCAGGACTTCCCCATTTTTTAGGGATTCCAGGGGAAAATCTAAATAGTGTTTATTCAGCTAACGAATTTCTTACCCGTGTTAATTTGATGAAGGCTTACCTTTTTCCGGAGTATGATACTCCAATTCGGATTGGTAAGCGTGTTGCTGTGATTGGAGCCGGGAACGTGGCGATGGATTCGGCGCGGACTGCTTTACGGCTTGGAGCCGAAAAGGTTATTATTGTTTACAGGCGTTCGCGGGAAGAGATGCCCGCTCGTTTAGAAGAGATTGAGAATGCGGAGGAAGAAGGAGTTGTTTTCCATTTGCTTACTAATCCTTTGCAGCTGTTGGGTGATGAATCAGGAAATGTTAAGACGATGGTCTGTCAGCAGATGTCACTGGGTGAACCGGATGCTTCGGGCCGGCGGAGACCAGTTCCGATCCTGGATTCTGAGGTTAGTTTTCCTGTAGATACCGTGGTTGTTGCTATTGGACAAGGTCCTAACCCTATCTTGTTAAAAGGCACTGCTGGTTTAAATTTAAATAAGTGGGGTTATATTGAAGTTGATCCTGAGACGTTAATGACCAGTATCCCAGGGGTCTTTGCTGGCGGTGATATTGTAACGGGAGCAGCCACTGTGATTGCGGCGATGGGAGCTGGGAAAAAGGCGGCTCGTGCTATTGGCAATTATTTAGCATCGAAAAAATAAACTTAAAGTTTGTTGTGGAGATTAAAGATAATCAAGCCGTCCGTAATTACGGGCGGCTTGATTGTTTCTCAACTAAGCTAATTGCGTTGTTACCTTAATTTGAGGTCAAGATATAATATATAGTGTGTTGCTTGCAAGTCGTTCATCTGGTTATCATCTAGTAACAAAACATGAGCCAGATGAATCGACAAACATCGAAGGCATTCTTTAAGTAGTGGCTTATCCCAGCTACCTACTACAAACAAGGATGAATCAACCTCAGCAGAAGCATTTTTTATAGTAGGCTATCAATATATTCGGCGTGATAGTTGAATATAGGGACAACACAATTAGCCCATCTAATTACCATAGGTAAGATAAACGGGTTCGCTCCAAAAACTTACGTTTTCGCCTTGGTCAACGCTGCTAACCGCATAACCAATTTTATCATTAAAATAATCTTTATTCTCAATGGTGTCTTGGTATAAAAATGTGTTTTTATCTACTTGCTTCAAAAGTATAAAACGTCCTTCATTGTTAGTACGGTAAAGACAGTAGCCGTCTAGATCTGATTCCTGAACTGGATCCCAGGTTAGTAGAGGTTTGTTTTTTTCCTCGCAAGTAACTCTAAAGTTTTCTGGAGTAGCCGGTGTAGAATCAATCTTACCTTCGATTATTAGCTTAGCGTCTGCTTGAAGGTAAAGTTCGGTTAACTTTCCCGCTCTGATCGTGACCGTTTCGTAATGGCTTTCATAGACTGCATTGGATTTTTGCGGAATATTGATTCGCGCTTGATAGGTTCCTTCCGGTATCTTGATTTCTTTTTCGTTTTTCAAGTAATTCTCCTCTAAGATTAGGGAAAATGAAGTTGAAAGATTGGTATTTGGGTCAAGATAAACATAGATTTTTCCTTCAGAAACATCTACCCCCAGGTCGCGCAGTTCTGAGATTTCAATTGTAACTTCTAAGCGACCAGGACCAGGATTAATAATCATAGAAAGCTCTGCTTTTTCCCCAGGCAAGATTTCCCTAGTTTTCTTCCCATAAAAAATAGGATCATTCTCTCGGTCAATTCCGAATACTTCAATTGTCCAGAAGCCAGGATACAATGAATCAAAACTTATTATCTGCTCTCCGCCGTTATAAGAAACTTCCTTTTTGACTTGGAGCTTCTTATTTGTTAAACAGACCCCTAGTCTTCTAATTTCGCTAGCAACAGCTCGCACTGAAATCTTTTCTTTTTCCACTAAACTGATTTTGAGATGAAGTTGGCCCGGATCTTTTCCGGGAAAGTAGGGCTGTTTTAAACAGGCGCTGCTTGAAAAAAGAGCGATCATCAGAAAAAAATAATTTACAAACTTAGTCTCTATATCCATAATATAGCACACCTCCCATTAAATAAGATCTATTTGACATAAGCAAAAATAATCCTTCTTGATCAGACTTTTATAATAAGGATGACAGAAGGATTTAGTATATTTTTATCGAAATCTCTGAAGAGAAAGACGGTTAGTTAATGAGGGAAGATAGTTTACATACAAAATCCCTTTAAAGCTGGAGGTTTTTACTTGATGAAACGAAAAGGTGCCTTTTTAATCTTATTATTGTTGCTAACCATGTTAATGAGTAGCTTTATTATTTATGGCGCGGAATATCGATTGGGTCCGAAAGATGTCTTGTCGATTGGAGTCTGGGGTCAACCCGACTTACAAGCGCAGCAAATAACGGTTTTACCCGATGGTACTATCTTTTTTCCTTTAATCGGTCAGGTGGAGGTAGTGGGGATGAGTGTGAAAGAGGTGCAAAACACCATCACCGAGAAGCTACATATCTGGTCAATCCTCGGGTTAGTGTAGTAGTTGTTGAAACCAGAACTATCCTGATTAAGGTGGTTGGAGAGGTAAATAGACCGGGAATTTTTAATTTAGAACCTAATAGTTACGCTGCTGATGCTATTGCTATGGCGGGAGGACCAACTTATAAAGCAGATCTAGCGAAGGTAGTAGTCTCTTCTCCCGATCAGAGTGAGGAGATTATAGCATTGGGGAAAGGGAACAAATTTAACGATAACCCGGCAACAGGACCAAAAATGGAAGAAGGGCTAACAGTTTACGTCTCCGAACACTGGCTTAATTGGGAAAAGGTAACTAGGTTTTCCGTAATCCTTGGAATTATTAGTGCTATTAAAACTTTGTTCAAACTTTAATGGGTTTGTTAATGTTTATTTTCAATTTTTGTTTTAAGATTCTATTGGTAAGTTCAAAATTTAAAAAAAGATACCTTTTTAGGTATCCTTTTTTAAATTCTATTCGACTCAAGTTAAGAAATAATATAATAACTTAATTACCCATGTGATCAACAATTCCTAGGTAAATATAGTAAGCTTCTCGCCAAAGGTAAGCAGGGCTTCTTAACTTAGCTTCTTCTTTCGGATTGGTGATAAAAGAGGCTTCTGTTAAGATTGCTGGCATTGAAGTTCTTTGGAGAACGTAAAAGTTGGCGGTATTGGCGCCTAAATCTCGGAGACCGGTCATTTCTACTAACCGTTTTTGAACTTTGTTTCTTAGGTCGTGGCTTTTCGAACTACCTTTAGAACCTGAATAGACGGCGGTACCATTATGAGTTGGATTGACTGAGCCATTATGATGAACAGAGATAAAACGATCGGCTTTGTTAATATTGGCTTTATTTACCCTAGATTCCAAAGAGATGTAGGTATCATTAACCCTAGTCATTTGGACAGTCGCTCCTCCATATTCTATGAGACAGTTGCGGAGAGCTTGCGCTACTTGTAAATTAATCTGTTTTTCCGTAAGACCATTAGCACCAACGGCTCCCGGGTCTCGACCACCATGTCCGGCATCAACAATGAATTTAATACCCGAAAGGGGTTGAGCTATTGCTCCTGTTATAGTTATGGCTGATAAAATCATAATCGTGGTTAAACATACGATAATAAATTTTCTAGTGAACAAAGCAATTCCTCCCTCCAAATAATACCGATCAAAATACCGTATTAAACTGTATTAATAATCGATTGTATCTTGAAAGAGAAATTTTATCTTCTTCAGCTTCAAAGGCAGAATCATACCCGAATTCAAGGTTACTAGCAGCGGAAAAGGATTTTCGCAGACGACCGGAGAAAGTTAGTTGTGCTCCAGAGAAATTGATTTGTTCCGGTGAAAATAGTAATCCTGTTTTAATGGTAGCATCCCAATTGTGAGCGAATTTCCGCTGAAAAGCGCCACCGATCCCGTAAGAGTTGTTGACAAAAATCTCTCCTTTTTCTAGGAAACTATCGTTTAAAGTTGAAGAGATTGGAGAAAATCCTTTTTCAAAATACCAGGCATTAACAGTATATGTCCTCTCGGATACGGTTTTATTCCAAGTGACTAACCCACCTAAAGCTCCTTGGTGTTTATATTCTTGATAATTTTCTCTTCCTGGTTTGTACCAAGCTACTTCACTTTGGAAAGTTCCACCTAACATATTGGAGATCAGATCGATGCCTGCCGAGGTTTCACTCAGGTCGCCAGTGGGTGTAGTAACGAAAGTCATTCCAAGCATATAACCAGGCTTGGGGAAAGCTACCCGTAGCCCAAACTGATCCTCACTGGTTATCGTTATAATCTCATTTTCTATTTTTAATGGGTTTAAAAAAAGGCGGGAATAAAAACCTCCGAAATAAAGATCTGACTTACCGGTTTGTAACGCAAATCCTTGAATAGGGGAAGCTGAATGGTCAGCAATTAGTCCTAGAGGATCAAGAGTAAATTTAAATTTACCGATATCCGCTAATAAGTGGGGAGAACGATACCTAACCGCCGCCTCATTAACGAATAATTGATTAAGATAGCCGTAATTATCATAGTGGGACAAAAGTAGATAAAAATAAAAATTGCGGTCAATTTGAGCATCAAAGTAGAGATTTAAATAGTTTTTAAAATCAGGAGTCTCAAATCGTTCCAATGATCGTTCTTTATAATCAGCCAATAAACTAAATTCTCCTCCGAGTTGGAGGTGTCCCCAACGACTTTCTAAATTCGACAGACGCTTTGCTATATTATCATCTGCAGCTAAACATGGAAAAGAGAGAAAAATTAATAAAGACAGACTTAAAAATAATAAGAATAAGAAGTTAAGTTTGGTAGTGTTTGGTATAAATCGTAACAAAGATTGTTCCTCCATTTCTAATAGACAAATTTTACTTAGTTTAAGGAATTGTGATCCCTCCTTTTGCTTCTTAATATTTCTCTTGTTTAATAAAAAACCCTGCTCAAGATAGGAATGGAATTTATGGTAAACAAAACAAAACAGGAAAATGTCGGGCTAAAATGATTATCTAAGGGTTGAGGGGCGCATAGTTACGCCCCTCTAGACTAATGCTCTGAGTCCATCAGTTGCGCGGCTTTCTGAATCAAGCCACGCACGATCAGACCCGCTTCGCGGGTAGTGATATTGCTGTAGTCGTAGGTATTCCCATCTCGCTGAATACGGTCGGCGAAACCAAGTTCTTTTGCTATTTCGTATTTGACCTCATCTGAGACGATACTACGTTTGGCCACAGCTGCACCTCCCAATAATATTCTCCCCTGTTATGTTAGAGAAAAACCATTTAAAAACTACCTGTGTTTACGTTAATTGAGGAATTGTATAATTTAATTATTTAGATTTGGTCACAATATATTGATAGCCTAATTTTAATTGAACGCTATATGGTCATTCACGTCGCCTTCCGACAGCATTACGAAGTAATGTAAATCAAAGGCGAGTGGAATCGACAAGCCCCAGAGGAATTCCCCGAATTGGTCAAATACAGCTTAGGTAATTACGCAATTCCCTCTAATAGTAAACACCTCTTTTTTTGAGATGGGTGTAAATAAATGAATAGGCAAGGATACTATTAAGGAAAAATATTAAAAAAATGGGGAGGAGAAAAGTTGACAAAGGAAGGTAAACATCCGCTTAGTGTCCCTGAAAGAGCAGATAATGCTGAGGAGAGTATAAAATGCCCGTTTTGTGGAACAATGTTTGGGCTTGGTTATGGGAACGAAGAGGTAGTTGCTTGTCCAGTCTGTGATCAACAGATAGTTACTGAAGATATGGATACAATCTATGCATCTAATGAAGATTTTTAAGCTTTTTATTACCAAACCCGGGTCACCCCGGGTTTTTTATTTAAGTTTTGACCGATTTAGAAAACACTTCAAGGCTTGTCGATCAACGTGAACTTTTATCAAGTTTTTGGCTCAGGCCAAGCGTTAGTTAACGTTGACGACTTAGTGCTTAATTTATATTCGAGGGGATTGTTAAATCTCCGAAGTTCCTCAATCAGAATATATTATGATTTAACCTAAAATATGTAAGATTTGGGATTATCAATATTGTAGTCAAATCTTAAATAATTGAATTATGCATTCCTTAATTTATAATCTAGTTGAGTATTATTCCATGACATGGATAAAATAAGTAAAAACAGGTGATTCATGGTGGGGGACCATAAGTTTTATGAGGAAAACACAAGATTTAGGAATTATTATTAAAAGATATATTGTTTTATTCATTTAATCGTCATAGAATAGAAAATGTGAAACTCACGAAGGATTGGCTGAAGAAAGGACGGATAGGGTTGAAACCAGGAGATCATCTTTATTTTATCGGAATTGGTGGCGCGAGACTCAGCGCCTTGGCAAAGATTCTTCAAGAAAGCGGGTATAAAGTTTCCGGTTCTGACCGAATTAGGAGCAGAAATACAATTGAACTTGAAGAAAAAGGGATTAAAATTTACTATGGTCATAATGATGAACATCTTAAAGAAGACGTTGATGTTGTGGTTTATACTAATGCAGTGGGGGAGCAAAACCCGGAACTTCTAAAAGCTAGGGAGAAACAACTTCCGATTTATGAAGGAGCTCAGCTTTTAGGGGCGCTAATGAAAGAAAAAGGGATGGGGATTGCTGTGGCTGGAACCCACGGGAAGACAACCACGACAGCAATGATCTCTTTACTCTTAATTAAGGGAGGTAAAGACCCTACTGTGGAAGTAGGAGGAGAGATGAAAGAACTTTTAGGGAATCACCGGACTGGGAAAAGCCCTTATTTTGTAGTGGAAGCTTGTGAGTTTCGCCGTTCTTTTCTCTATCTTTCCCCTAAAATTGCGGTTATTACTAATGTGGATTGGGATCACCCTGATTGTTTTCCTACTTCTGATGATGTGGTTCGAACCTTTAAAGAATTTATCTCTTTAGTGCCTCCCGAGGGCAGGCTGGTTATATGGCAAGAAGACCCTCATTATCAAGAATTAGTTAGCGTCTCTAAAGCTCCAGTTCTAACTTTCGGCTGGTCGAAAGAAGCTGATTGGCGCTGTACTGAGATTGATACTGTTTTACCAATGGGGATAAAAGGAAAGTTATATCGGAATGGTAAGTATGTAGGCGAATTAATATTAAAAGTTCCGGGAAAGCATAATTTATTAAATGCCCTAGCGGCGATGGCCACTGTTTCCGAATTGGGGGTACCGGTAGAAGAATGTCTCGATTACCTCCTGGAATTTACTGGAGTGCGAAGAAGATTTGAAGTTAAAGGTCAGGTCGGCGGGGTTTTAGTGGTGGATGATTATGCTCATCATCCCGTGGCGATTAGAAATACTCTTGCTACAGTTAAAAACCAATATGCAGGAAGAGTATGGTGTGTCTTCCAACCTCATCTTTATACGAGGACCAGGCATCTTCTCTCCGAATTTTCCCAAGCTTTTAACGATGCTGATGTGCTGATTCTTGCGGATATCTATGCGGCTAGAGAGAAAAATCCCGGGGATATCTCCAGTCAGACTTTAGCCAATGAAACAAAAAAATATCATCAAGATGTAAGATATGTTGGGGATCTTGATCGAATTAAGGATTATCTCTTAAAAGAGACCCGCCCAGGTGATTTGGTGATGACTATGGGCGCCGGGGATATTTTTAAAGTTGGAGAGGAATTTTTACAAGCTAAGAAATAAGCCATGATTAAAACCAAATAAAAACAAGTTCAGTAAAGGAGTCTTTTTGTTCTCTGGAGAATCTATTCAGAGAACTTTTTTAATTGTCTTCTAAAATACACAGCAACATAAGGAGGTTAAGATGGCCTATTTATCAATAGCTCGTTGTGGGAGCTATGAGCGGAGAGAAGTTGAACAGGCAGTAAATAAGTGTCTTCGAGAGCTCGGAGGTCTGGAAAGGTTTATTTCAGCCGGACAAAGGGTTTTGGTAAAACCAAATCTTTTAGCGGCGGATCCTCCAGAGAAGGGAACTGATACTCATCCAGAGGTAGTGAGGGCGGTGCTCAAAGAAATATTAGCGATTGGCGCTCAGCCAATTGTTGGTGATAGCCCTGGACTAGGGAGTCTTTCTCGCGTGGCGGAAAAAGCGGGGATCGCTTGTATCTGTCGTGAATTGAAGGTTCCATTGGGAGCATTTAACCAAGAAGTTCAGGTAAGAACCGCTCCAGAAGGGAAAATATTGAAAAGCTTTCCTTTAGTAAAGGAGATGACCGAAGTGGATGCGGTCATCAATCTACCGAGGGTGAAAACCCATGGCTTGACTCGCTTAACCGGAGCGGTAAAAAACCTTTTCGGTTGTGTGGCTGGCTTGCATAAGGGGGAGTTGCATTTTCGCTTGCAGAGAGCGGATGTTTTTCAAGAGATGTTAATCGATCTGGCATTAACAGTTAAACCTGTTCTAACGATTGTAGATGGTGTCATGGCTATGGAAGGGGCTGGTCCTAGAAATGGAAGACAACGTTTTATGGGCCTAATTTTAGCGGGAGAGAACCTGTTCTCTGTGGATGCAGTAATCGCCAGACTGGTGGGTCTAAAGCCCTCAGAAGTACCATTACTAGCCTTAGCAGCTAAAAGAGGGATAAATGGAATTAAAGAGTCGGAGATTGAGCTTAAGGGGGAGAAAATTGAAGAGTTTATGATCCGTGATTTTGAGGTCCCCCCTTCGTCGGCAAAGATTGACCTCCATGTTCCTGACTGGGTGATTAGGCTTTTTCGGCGCTATCTTTCACCGTACCCTGTTATCCGTGAGAATTGTCAACAATGTTTGGTTTGCTTAGAAGCTTGTCCGGCTAAGGTGATTGCCTGCTCGCAAGGGAAAATCGAAATTGACGATCGGCATTGTATTCGCTGCTATTGTTGTCAGGAATTTTGTCCCCATAATGCGATTGAATTAAAAACATCTTTTTGGGGAAGGTTTCTTTAGAGGTTTTTCAACATTCTAGCTAGCCGAAGAAATTCATCCTTTTTTCTTTTTGCTAAGGCTAGATCGATCTCGGTCATGATTTTATTTCTTTTATCTTCGTTTTCTCCTTCAGCTAGCAGTAATTGGATTTCTAAATCAAGTTGTAGACTTTTGATTTTTTCCTCATCTAAAGGCAAAGGAATTTCTTCTACGACATCAAAAAAAGGTAAGCAACTGTTACGGCCAGGGAAATAAAGGGTTAAATAGAGATTGCTACTATATAAAGTCGAAAGATAATCTAAAATCGATTCGGTTTTTGTAATTATGGTCTCATAGGTTAAAAGAAGACAGGGAGGCATTCCCGTCCCTAAACTAGAAACGACAAGTAGTGGACGAAGAAAAGATCCTTTTTCAATAATTTTGATGTTATTTAGGGTTAAGTCTTGTTGTAGTATGGATAAAAGGACTTTTTGGGGAGTTTCCCCCCGGAATTCCCAATTATCCAAAAACCAATTGATAAATCTTTTTTTGGCAAGCGGACTGACCGTTGGTTTATTCACGAGGACACCTCCCTTAAACCCCTCCTAACTTGTAAACCCTTAACTATAAATTATAAATCGTCCACTCCTATAATAAAATCGGTTTTTTTCTGTAGTTTCTTTACTACAAAAGAGTATTTATTATATAAATATTACTTGTAAGACGATTTGATGAGAATGTTTGTTAATATTCTTAAGTTATCTTGGAGATTTTAATAGCGAGTATTTGCAAATGATAATTGAGTTATTGATCGGGCTCTAGCAACGAGGGTTAATCCGTGGTATAGTTAACGGGAGGAAACAAATGTTACTTAAGCTGTTCATATTATTTGTTGTTCTGCCAGTACTCGATTTGTGGCTGCTAATCAAGGTGGGTAAGGCGATTGGGACTTGGCCGGCAATTATTGTGATTTTGGGTACTGGCGTGTTCGGAGCGGGTTTGGTAAAGGTTCAAGGTTTGTTTCTCTTTAACAAAATACGGATTGAATTAATTCGAGGGAGGATGCCTACGCAAGAACTAATTAGTGGCTTATGTGTTTTAGTCGGTGGGATTTTACTAATAACTCCTGGGATCATAACGGATCTTGCTGGCTTGATCCTACTTATTCCTCCCACTCGCCTGCTAGTGGTGGAGGTCTTTGGTAGGTGGTTAAGGAAAAGATTCGAACTTGGTGATTTTTTTATTAATCATCTATCTAGAGGCAGGGAAAAAGCTGATGATGATGAATTCTAATCTTGTTAAGCCTCCAGTTTTGATCAGTGCTTGCTTATTAGGGAACAAATGTCGATATAATGGAAAAAGCTATGACTTACCTGCTTTTGTGGATAGTTTGCGACCATTTTTCGTAATTCCTGTTTGTCCAGAGATCTTAGGAGGGTTACCGATCCCAAGAGCGCCTTCAGAGATTAATAAAGGTGCGGGCGACGATGTCTGGGAGGGAAAAGCGCTAGTGATCGCAAAAAATGGCGCTGATTTTACTTCTGAGTTCAAAGCAGGCGCGCTAAAAACATTGGAACTAAGTAGAACACATGGCGCCATAATCGCTATTTTTAAGGAGAATAGCCCCTCGTGTGGTTGTACTAGAATCTATGATGGCTCCTTTAGTGGAAGATTAGTTCCTGGTCAGGGGGTAACGGTTTCCTTGCTTGAGAAAAATGGTATTAAAGTTATTTCGGAAAAAAATTGGCTGTTGGCAAGGGGAGATGAGTTTGTCCAGAAGATATAAATGGATTAAGCGAATAGCTAGTCTTATAATTATTATTCTCTTTTTTATTATTATTAATGGATTTTTTCGGGAAAACCTGAGACTGTTGGATGAACGTAATTGGTGGCAGGATAAAACGTCTACTCTGGAAGGGTCTTTAAATAAGCTAAAAGAGAAAAATGAGGAATTACAACAGAAGATTGACCAGCTCCCAGCAGGACTAATCGTTAGTGAGCTCCAGGTTGAAGCAATCTCTTTTGTACCAGATGATGCCAGTCGGTTGGAATACAAATTATCTGTAACTGTTGAAAACACTGCGTCTATTTCGTCTCCAAGAGCAGATGGGCACATCCTCTTTTCCTTTCGGAATCCAGGAGGAGGTAACTTTTTTCGTACTTTATGGCGAGCGGTCGAGATTCCTTCCCTCAGACCCGGAGAAGTTAAAATGTTACAATTTTCAGGCAGAATTTCAGCCCAACCTCGAGAGGAGATGTTGATCATCATAAATATTGATAACCAGCCGGGGCTGGCTAAAGAAAGAATTTTTCTCCCGAGCTTACCTGTGAAAAAACACCCTCCTTTAGAGAAGAATAATGCTCACGATTAAATAAAACTTTACTTAAGAGCTTTATTCCCAAAAGCTGTTAAAAGGAGCTAACTAGGATGAAAAGACCTGATAAAGACCATTATTATCTTGATATTGCTTCAGTGGTGGCAAAGCGATCAACCTGCCTTCGTCGGCATTTTGGGGCTATTATTGTTAAAGATGATCAGATTATAAGTACTGGTTATGTTGGAGCGCCGAGAGGCAGTGTTAACTGTATTGATTTACATGATTGCCCGCGGGAAAAAGCAGGGATTCCTTCCGGAGAAAGGTATGAGCTTTGTCGTTCTGTTCATGCGGAGATGAATGCGATTATTCATGCTTCTCGCCAAGAGATGATTGGAGCGACGCTTTATTTGGCTTGTCTTAATCCAGACACTGGGGAGAGAGTAAGCGGGGTTAGGCCATGTAAATTATGTACGAGAATGATTATTAATGCTGGTATTGAACTGGTAGTTACTGATGGGGCAGGAGAAGAGGTTATCCGTTACCTGGTAGCGAAGTGGGTTAAACAGGATCGGGGAGAATGGTTGGCGGATAACATTTCAGGATACTAGCGATGCAACTTTGCGGCTACTACGCCGTGAATGACAATAAAAAAATATTCTTCCGGAAGGAGAGATTTAGTTGTCTTATCGTATTACTTTAATCCCAGGAGATGGTACAGGTCCAGAACTAACTAAAGCTACAAGAAGGGTGCTTGATGCAACCGGTGTGAACATTGAATGGGAAATTCAACACGCCGGTGTCGATGTGATGGAGGAAAAAGGGACTCCCCTTCCTGATCAGGTCTTAGAATCCATTCGTCGGAACAAAGTGGCTTTGAAGGGACCAATCACTACGCCAATTGGGACTGGGTTTAGAAGCGTTAATGTTGCTCTTCGCCATGCGCTTAATCTCTATGCCTGTGTGCGTCCATGCAAGTCTTACTCAGGCGTTCGTTCTCGTTATTCAAAGGTGGACATTGTTTTAATCAGGGAGAATACAGAAGATCTGTACGCTGGGGTAGAGTTTGACGAGGGAACGCCGGAAGCTAAACGAATTATTGAAATGGCGCCTGTTGGTAAAATTAATGAAGCATCCGCAATCTCAATTAAAGCGATTTCCCGGCAAGGCAGTGAACAGATCATCAGATATGCCTTTGAATATGCGAAAAAGCATGGGAGACGTAAGGTGACAGCGGTTGCTAAAGCGAATATTATGAAATATACTGATGGTCTCTTCTATCGAGTGGGAAGAGAAATTGCCAAAGAGTATGAGGGTGTTATTGAGTATAATGAGGTGTTGGTTGATGCGATCTGTATGCAACTGGTGCAACGCCCGGAAGACTTCGATGTTTTAGTTTTGCCTAATCTTTATGGGGATATTGTTTCCGATTTATGCGCTGGTCTTGTTGGGGGGCTAGGAGTGGCGCCAGGAGCGAATATTGGGACTGAGGTTGCTCTTTTTGAGCCAACTCATGGTTCTGCTCCTAAATATAAAGGGATGAATAAAGTCAATCCTACTGCGATGATCCTTTCTGGAATGTTAATGCTTAGATACTTAGGGGAGGAAAAAGCCGCTCATCGTTTAGAGAAGGCAGTTGCCGAAGTAATTCAGGAAGGTAAGGCTGTTACTTATGATCTGAAACTTGATCGGAAGGATCCAACGGCGGTAGGAACAAGCCAAATGGCGGATGCTATTATGGAAAAGTTAAGGCAATAAGATTAAAAAAAGGGTGGATGCATCCGTTTAATCCCCCCTGGCCAACTAAGGAGAATATCTTCTGTATCAGACCAGACTTCCAGCAACTTATGGTAAATTGAAGGCGGTAAGGAAGGATTAACAGTAACGCTTTTGGGGGAAGAAACTTCAAGGATCCGGTAATGATGATTGTTTTTATAGACCCATAGTGGTGAGCTGGAGAGAAGTTCCACTTCGATTCCGGGTTGAAAAAGATTTTTACTAATGCGAAGTGTAATCATTAAACCATAATCACTATACTGCCAACGTTGATTTGAGAGGAAATTTCCTAAAGAATAAGCGAGGAAACAGGTTTTAAGGCGTTCGCTGAAGGGATCTTTGATTACTACAGCTTCAAGAGGCCTAATTACATGCACATGGCTGCCAAGGATAATATCGATTCCAAGATCAAACAGGTGGTAGCAGAGCTGTTGGTCAGCGATTGAGGGATAACGCTGGTATTCTTCTCCGGTATGTAAGGCCATAATGATCCCGTCTACTCCAGCTTGTCTTATTTGAGCAATCTCCCAGGCGAGCTTGGAGTAATCGAGGATATTCAGAGTCCATCTTTTACTAGTGGGAGGTTGGAGACCGTTGGTGAGAGTGGTGTAGGAGAAGAAGGCAAGTTTGAGACCGTTTATTTCTGCCAGGTAGTAAGGTTTTTGCCGGTCATGGTTGCGGCTGCCCGTAGCGGGTAGGTTAACAGCTTCCAAATAAGATAGGGTACTTTTGATCCCATTAACACCTTGATCGAGGGAGTGATTATGAGCGGTAAAGACCAAATCAAAACCAGCCCACTGGAGGGCTTCAGCAAGTTGATAGGGTGTGTTAAAGCGGGGGTAACCTGAAAACTTATTTTTTTCTGCAGTAAGAGAAGTTTCTAAGACCCCGACGGTAAAATCAGCCGCGCTTAACTGTTGCTTGATTTCTGAGAAAATTGTTCGAAAATCATATGTATTTTCCTCCGGAGAAAAAACGGAGTTGACCACAGGCATATGCATTACTAGATCTCCGACGGCAGTAAGAGTTATACTTGGTGGCGCGTGTCGATGGGAGGTCGTTGTAATGTTAGTTCCGGGCAGTGACAAGTTAAACCATAAGAAGTAAGCGATTAAAGGGAGTAGTTTGTAAATTTTAACTGGTTGGCTGGTTTTGTACATAAAGGAATCACTCCTGAACAATCGGTTTTCCCAGCTGTACATTAACCGGTTAAGAGTATAGTTTTTAGTTGGCGATATTTAAAGAACACCTATAATTTCTAATTCTGCTTACCATAATGAATTTCCTTTTTATCTTGAGGAAATTATAAGAAGAGCTCTAAATTGAAAAAGGCTTTTAAAGCCTTTTTTTCGTAGTAAAAAAGCAGATCTCATTTTAGCTCTCACCTTTCGCACCCTCAAAGTAAAAGTCAAGCCGAATTTAGTTTCTAAAAAACCGGATGTCAGTTAAAAGCCCAGGTAAATATAATTGAGCAAAATATAAATTATCTATTGACCAGTAGGATGAAGAGAGGTAGGGTTATGATGGATAAAGCGGTGGAGATGATAATAATCCGGGAGGCGAAGGAAGAATCGCCATTGTATTTCTGGGCAAAGATTGCTGTCATGGTAGCGGCGGGGGTTGCGGTGGAGAGCACACAGATGCCCCGAAGCATCGGTGTAAAGCGGAGCAGGTTGGTTGCGAGCAAAGATAACCAAGGTATAATTACTAGGCGCATGAGAGTGCCGTAATAAACAGCAAAACCGGGAAATATCTCGTTTAGTTTAATTTCTGCTAAGATTGAACCTATAATCATCATTGAGAGCGGGGTAGTCATTTCCCCGATTACCTCCAGAGCAGTATAGACCGGCCCTGGAATCTTTAAGGATAAGATAAAAGTGGTCATCCCAAGCAGAACTGCAATGAGACTTGGATTGAGAAATAATTTTTTGAGGGTGGCTCGATCTCGATTCCCCGTAAAGATCATCACCCCAATTGTCCAGAGAAAAACATTAAATCCCACCACAAAAATAGAACCATAAAAAACTCCGATTTTTCCGTAAATACTCTGTAATAAAGGGAATCCCATGAAACCGCAGTTGGAAAAAATAGTAGTAAAGAGGAGCACTTTTCTCATATTCTCCGGATATTGATTATAAATTAGCATTCCAATCAGAAGAGAAAAGGTATGTACAAAAAGGCTAAAAGCAAGAATCTTTCCAGCTGAGGCTAACATTTCGCTGGAATATTCAAATTGGAAAGAGGTAATAATCATCAAAGGAGCGGTAACATTAAGTAACAAGTCAGTTAATCCTTTTGCAAGACTAGTGGTTAGAACAGCTTTTTTCCGGGCAATGAAACCTATAATCAAAATAAAAAAGAGGGTTAGTACTTGGTTTATTACGATCTTGCTACTCATAATTCTCCTCCTATTGTTGGGGATAATAACTATTTTAAATCATACGCTAATGCTTATTAAGTTTATTGTACCATCCAGGTGGTAAAGGAAAGTTACGTTACTCTTGCTTTGTAGTAAAAATCTGTTCTCTCCTTATTTTACAGTATTTCATAGTTAACAAAAGGGCTTTCTATCTGTTTTATAGAAATCATAACTTGACTATTATTTTAGGATAAGGATTTTATTGCGGGGTGAGAAACTTGATCCAAATTTATCAAGAGATCATTAAGAAGAATCGCCAGAGAGAACAGGAGTTCCTTTCTGATTATGCTTGTAAAAGTCAGGATGGTTTGCGTTTTAACCCCCAGGTGGAAAAAATCCCAGATCCGGAGAATATTAGACAAGCTTTTTTCCATGATACAGATAAGATTATCCATTCCATGGCTTACACCCGGTATATTGATAAAACCCAGGTTTTTGCCTTATTTGAGAATGCTCACATTACCCACCGGGTACTTCATGTCCAGTTTGTTTCCAAAATCGCTAGAGTAATCGGTCGATGCTTGCGTTTAAATGAGGATTTAATTGAAGCGATCGCTCTTGGTCATGATCTGGGACATACCCCTTATGGACATGATGGTGAAAGGTTTCTTACTAAATTATGTGAAGAAGCGAACAAAGGTTATTTTTGTCACAATGCTCAGAGTGTTAGATTTCTAATGGAGCTCGAAGGTGGAGGCAAGGGCTTAAACCTAACACTTCAGGTTTTGGATGGGATTTTAACTCATAACGGAGAGATCGTTAACGAAAGGCTGATTCCGGATAGGGGAAAGACCTGGACGCAGTTTTTACAAGAATATGAGAATTGTTTTAAAATTAAAGGTTATAGTAAAAAAATTTATCCAATGACCATGGAAGGTTGCGTGGTGAGGGTAGCCGATGTGATTGCCTATATAGGAAGGGATATTGAAGATGCGATTGTCGTCGACCTGATTAAACGTTCTGATCTTCCACCAAGCATCGTGAAGATCCTTGGTGATTCTAATGATAAAATTATTAATACTTTGGCCTTAGATGTCATTAACAACAGCTATGGACAGAGCTTTATTGCTTTCAGCAAGGAGATTTACCATGCTTTACTCGAGTTGAAACAGTTTAATTACGATCATATTTATTTTAACCCAAAAATAAAAACAGAAGAGCACAAAATACGACAGATCTTCCAACTGCTTTTTGATAAGTATGTTGAGGATATAAAGAAAGCGAATTATTCTTCTCCTGTTTTTCAACATTTTCTAAAAGCGATGGACGAAAATTATATCACTAATACTTCAATTGAACGGATGGTGACGGATTTCATTGCCGGAATGACGGACGATTTTTTCAATAAACAATTCAAAGAGGCGTTTTTTCCTAAAAGCTTTGGAATAAAAGTACAATAGGTATGGTAATGAGCTAATAAATAAAATATGGGTTGAAATTGCTCGACAAGCATCAAGGTGTTTTTTAAGTTATCTTCATTGATTGACTCGTGGCGAAAAAACAGAAAAAATTCCGGTACTACTAGGGCTTTTTGCGTTGAATATCCCGATACAATATATATAGCCTAATGTCAGTCAAACACTATATATTGTATTAGGAGCTTTTAAAAAGGTACAACACAAAAAGCTTTACTAGATTCAGCAATGACGTTAGGAGGTGATAGACCTGCGGAAAATAATTCATCTTGATATGGACGCTTTTTTTGCTGCTGTTGAACAGAGGGATCACCCTGCTTATCAAGGAAAACCGGTAATTGTCGGGGGTCTCCCTAACTCACGGGGAGTAGTCTCTACTTGTTCTTATGAGGCCAGAAGATATGGAGTTCATTCGGCGATGCCTTTACATGAAGCGAGAAGTCGGTGTCCCCATGGGATTTTCTTACCTGTGCGGATGAAGAAATATCAAGAGGTGTCGACAGAGATTATGAGTATCCTCCGAGACTATACCCCTTTGGTCGAACCACTTTCTTGCGATGAAGCTTTTATGGATGTTACTGGCTCGGAGATGTTATTTGGTCCAGCAGAGAAGATTGCTCGAGAGATCGTAGATCGAATTGAACTCGAACTAGGTTTATCAGCTTCCGTAGGGATTGCGTCAAATAAATTTCTAGCTAAAATTGGGTCAGATCTTAAAAAACCAAAGGGTTTTGTGGTTGTCAAGGCTGATGAGGCCCGTTCATTCTTGGCGCCTCTCCCCATCTCTAAGCTTTGGGGGGTAGGACCCAAAACTGGAGAGCAACTGAGAAAAATGGGTATCCAGACGATTGGCAATCTGCAAAACCTGCCAGTAGATATTATCCGGAGCAGTCTCGGCGAATTTGGAGAGCGCTTGCATTGTTTGTCGTTAGGAATTGATGACAGACCGGTTTCCCCTGGGGAAGAGGTAAAAAGTATTGGACATGAAACCACGTTTCAAAAGGATACAGATAACCGGGATTTTTTGGAACAAGTGCTATTAAGCCTCTGTGAACAGGTAGCCCGGCGGCTGCGGCAAAATTCTTTAGTAGGAAGGATTATTACCATTAAAATTAGAGATGCCGATTTTAAGACGATAACGAGAAGAAGCACTCTTTATCATCCCACCGATTTTGAGGAGATAATTTTCGAGACAGCGCGGCAGTTGGCGGAAGAAAATGAGTGGGGGCGGAAACGGGTGCGCTTAATTGGGGTAAATGTTTCGGGTTTACAAAAAAGCGGAACGGAACAACCGCCCCTTTTTGCTGAGGTTGAAAGGAAGGATTTACATCGTTTACACCAGACTGTTGATCAGATTAGAGATCGTTTTGGGGAACAAGCCATTACTAGGGGACGATTAATTAAAAAAAAGAAATAAAAAGATCATTTTAGGGTAATAAACATTACTCTCCTGGAGATCATAAATAGTCAAGAGTATTTTATAATCTCCGGGAAAGGTGGAGCAAAACTGAGGCAGGTTCAGGTTATTATACTAGTGATGCTATTTCTGGCGATGGGAGGGGTGGCGTCTGAACCTTCCGGCCAGTGGTCAATTCGGATCAATATCCCGGCTTGCTCTCTGGAGTTACTGCAAGATGGTGAAGTATGGCGCGAATTTCCGATTGCGGTGGGAAAAGCTACTACCCCTACCCCCGTGGGTGAATTTACGATTAGCAATATAATAAAAAATCCTACCTGGTATCCGGTAGGTAAACCACCGGTGCCGCCTGGGGCTGAAAACCCTCTAGGAGGCTACTGGTTAGGTCTTAGTATTGCTAGCTATGGCGTGCATGGCAATAATAATGTTTCTTCTATTGGTTATCCACAATCGAACGGGTGTATCCGGATGTTAAATAATGATCTACAAGTTCTTGTTGGGTTAGTGAGAGTGGGGACACCGGTAGAGATTGTTTATGAGACAGTTATTTTAAAGAATATTTTAGATAAAACATGGTTGACGATTTTTCCTGACATTTATCACCGGCAGACAGAGTTAAAAACGGCAATTTTAAGAAAAATTGACGAACACCCCCTTCTTTACCCTGTTCATTGGGAAGCTCTTTGGCAATTTATTGGAGGAAAAAGACCATTAGTGATTGAGGCGCCACAGAAACTCCCATTGTTGTTGGATGGTGTCGAATCTCAAAGTGCTGGTTTTATTTGGGGGGATAATGTTTTTCTTCCGTCAGAATTAACTGGTATATGGGGGGTAGAAAGTCACAAGAATTATTTAGAACTAACAGAATTTATGCGCTTATATGCAGGACAAGTCTATGGAATTTTCGATCAACAAGAGAAAAAAATAAGCCTTTATACGCTTCGGATTTATTGTAATGGGGACTTATTTCCAATTAGGGGTTGGTACCAAGATGAGCCTTTTCTGCCAATAAAACTAGTAACGTTTTTACAAGAAAAATTAATAACTATCTCTAGGATGTCTCCTCTAGAACGATCATCTTTCGCTGAAGGGGAAGAAGCTTGGGTTCCCTTATCGGTAATTAAAAGATGCTGGCCCCAGTTGATTGTAGAGTGGGATGCTTTAAATTGGATTCTTAGAATTGATTATTAGAAGAAGCTTGCTTTTTTGCCGGATTGTAAAAAGACCTTCGAACTAGTTCAAAGGTCTTTTGCTTTAAGGAATTAACTTTTGTGATCGCTTTAAATTTTACCACAAGAAAAATCTTTCATGCTTCTCTATTCACCCGGCTCTGATTTTCATGAGTAATTTATATGCGCTGATTTGCCGCTTGAAAACGAAAGGTTATCTTTCAATCCTTACATTAAACCTTGACCGAGAAGTTTCTCTAAGGCAATGGCAGCTAGTTCAATCTTAGCGTATTCTTTAATACGAGCGAAATCTCGGTCTAAGATCGCGCGACTTAAGTCTTTAGTAATCCCCAAGTAGCTGGAGAGGGCTGCGGATAGTCGATCCCGACCAATGGTATCAAGGTAAGCCCAGTCTTGAACGAGGATGGACTCGGCTTCCTCTGGGGTAAGACCAACCTGGAGCAGTTGGTTGTATAATTCCCCTTTAATACTCTCTTTGACTTGTTCCCAATCTCCTGCTAAGATTGAAGATATCTGTTCTGAAGATAGACGTCCTTTAACCATTGCGCTTAGCCGACCGAGTAGATCATTTTTATTAACATCACCAAAAGATTTGATGATTGCCGGTTCATTATTGCGGTTAAAGAAGATGGTGACTTGATCACTTTTGATTAGCTCCTGGGCAGTGGTAGTAATGTTATTTCTAAAGACAATGGCTTCTGGCGGGACGAATGCAATCTGGATCTCGCCTTCATCCGGCTCTACAGTTAAAAGATTAGAACCAGTTGGATTATCTAAAATTTTTCCCCGCACTGTATTGAGGTTGAGTAATTGTTCAATCATCCAGGCGGTATCTGCGCGGCTGGCTAACCGAGAAGGACGAAACTCCGGTTGAAAATAACCAGGGAGAATACCTAATCTAAAGGCCAGTTCAATCTGGTGAAAAGCCCAATAATCTTTCTCAAGATCAGGGAAAGAAGGAACAAAATCCATTGTATATTGCTCCTCTGCTGAGCCAATCTTCAGTAAGCGGGTAAGCATAGCAACAATCTCTGCTCGAGTAATTGGCGCTTCCGGTTTAAAAGTGCCGTCAGGGTATCCGGTTATAATTTGGTTATCCGCTAGAGCGGAAATATATGCTTTAGCCCAATGTTCTTTAGTGTCTGGAAATTGTCCTTTCTTATTAGAGGCTTGAAATTTATAAGCAACGGCCAGTGTTTTTGCTAATTCTGCACGGGTGATACTCTGATCCGGATGAAAGCTTCCATCCGGGTAGCCATTCAACACTCCTTTATCCACAAGGTTACTAATGCTATCTTCAGCCCAGTGTCCTTGTATATCTGAAGGCATGGCTTGAACAACGGGGGTCACGAGCAAAAAAGTGAGAATGAAAAGAATATAAATTATCAGGCGATGACGTAGGGAAATCATGCTGCTCACTCCTTGGTTTGGCTTCTTTTTCTTTTATCTTTTTTATTCTCGTATTATAATGGGATTCCTTTATGTAAATGTTGGACTTGTTGGCAAGAAAAACAGGAGAAAAGGATTTTGCATCCAGACATGGAAATAATAAAAACGTAAGAAGGAGGAGAGATGATTTTGGCGAAAATTTTCACAGTATCGCAAGTTACATACTATTTAAAAAATCTGCTTGAAAAAGATCAAAGACTGCAGAATATATGGATTACAGGAGAAATCTCCAATTTTACCAGGCATTCATCGGGTCATATGTATTTTACGCTTAAAGATCAATCCTCCCGTTTGCGGGCAGTAATGTTTAAAGGAGAAAATCAATGGTTGAAATTTCAACCTCATGATGGATTAGAGGTACTGGTTTGTGGTCGGATTGCTGTTTACCAGAAGAATGGGGAATACCAGCTTTATGTGGACTTAATGGAGGCGGCAGGACTTGGTTCTTTATATTTGGCTTATGAGCAATTAAAAAACCGGCTGGCCCAGGAGGGTCTTTTTGATCAAGCCAAAAAGAAACCTTTACCCCAACTGGCTCAGAAGATTGGGGTTATCACTTCTCCTACCGGAGCTGCCGTCCGGGATATTATTAAAATATTACATCGTCGACATCCCCGGGTTGACATTCTACTCATTCCGGCTCAGGTTCAAGGGGAGGTCGCCCCGCAAAGTTTGGTGGAAGCAATTCAATTAGCTGGCAGGTTAAGGGAATTGGATTTGCTTATTATCGGGCGAGGGGGCGGTTCTGCCGAAGAATTATGGGCTTTTAACGATGAGGGGGTAGCACGGGCGATTGCCTCCTGTCCGATTCCGGTAATTTCAGGAGTAGGTCATGAAACTGACTTTACCATTGCTGATTTAGTGGCGGATTTACGCGCTCCTACTCCGTCCGGAGCTGCGGAATTAGCGGTGCCGGAGATCAAAGAATTACGAAAAAAGATTATGATGAGCGCAAAGAACCTAAAATTCTCTTTTTTCCGTGCTTGTGAGCGGAAACGGGCTCAACTTCTCAGATTAACAACCCATCCTGCTTTAAAACGTCCGGAACGTTGGTTGCTTTCCAGAAGGCAACAGGTGGATGAGGTTAAAGAAGAGTTACTTCGGTATATACAGACAACACTAGAAAAAAAGCGGAAATTGCTTCTGGTGGAACTGGGTAAGCTAGATGCCTTAAGTCCTTTATCAACTCTAGCTAGGGGTTATAGTATCTGCTACAAAGAAGAGGATGGCGCTTTGGTGCGCGATGCGAGCGAAGTTAATCCCGGAGAAAAAGTGAAGATTATTTTAAGCCGCGGACAGCTTTTATGCATGGTGGAAGAAGCTAAGAAGGAAGTGATGGGATGACGGAAAACCTGATGGAAAAAACCTTTGAGGAAGCCTTGGTTCGATTAGAAGAGATTATTAGGAAATTAGAAAATGGCGAGTTAAGTTTGGAAGAGAGTCTAAAACTATTTGAAGAAGGGATTGCTTTGGCGCGGCATTGTAACTTAAAGCTTGACGAAGCTCAGGGAAAGGTAGAGGTGCTTCTTGGGATCGAAGACGGAGTAATTAGGACAGAGGAGTTTCAACCAGAGGAGGAATAACATTGGCTTTAACAGAACTTCAGTTCTATAAAGAAAAAATTGAAGAAGGTCTTAGTAATTATCTTCCAAGCATCTCATCGCTACCCAATATTCTTCATGAAGCCATGAGATATAGTGTTTGTGGAGGAGGAAAAAGAGTTAGAGGGATCTTAACCCTGCTAGCTAGTCAGGTCGTGGATGGGCAGTGGTCAGACGCGCTTCCAGCAGCTTGCGCTGTGGAGATGGTTCATTCTTATTCGCTAATCCATGATGATTTACCCTGTATGGATGATGATGCTCTTCGGCGGGGAAAACCGACTAACCATCGGGTATATGGGGAAGCGATTGCCTTATTGGCAGGAGATGCCTTATTAACGCAAGCAATCGGGACGATGGTATCTTACGTTCCAACCGGTCTAGAAACGTGTTATTGGAGAGCATTACGGGAACTAGTTAACGCTAGCAATACCCAAGGGATGATTGGAGGCCAGGTCTTAGACCTGGAAGCGGAAGGGAAAAAACTTAACCTGACAGAGCTAAAAGAAATACATAAACGGAAAACAGGGGCATTAATCAGAGCCGCTTTAAGAATGGGAGGAATTATTGGTGGCGGAGGGGAGACGGCGATTGAAGCGCTCTCAAACTACGGAGAAGCTCTTGGACTTGCTTTTCAAATTACAGATGATCTTTTAGATCAGGAAGCAAAGCCCATAGTATTAGGGAAAGCTGTGGGTAGCGACCTCAGAAATCAAAAATCTACCTATCCTGGGATCGTAGGAACTGATGAGTCTCACCGTCTGGCCGCTTTAGAAGTAGATAAAGCTTGTCGTGCTCTTCATCCTTTTGGGGAGAAGGGAAGATTGTTGTGGCGATTTGCCGAATACCTATTGCAAAGGGATCATTAATTACTACAGTGTATTGAGAAATTCTATTATTTTTAAATCAGGAAAAGATGAAGGGGAAATAAAGTGGGCAAATTTTCAGACAATATAGTTTTTTGGAGCGCTTTTATCGCGTGGATTATTGCTCAGTTCTTAAAAGGTATTTTTGCCTTCTACAAATATAGAAAAATGGATTTTAGACGATTCGTGGGCGCAGGAGGAATGCCTAGTTCTCATTCGGCTTTTGTGTCGGCGCTAGCTACTGGGGTGGGGTTAAATGATGGTTGGGCTTCCACCACAACGGCGTTGGCTATTGTTTTTGCCTTGGTTGTGATGTATGATGCGGCTGGAGTTAGATTAGCCGCTAGTAAACAGGCGGCGACTTTGAATAAAATTGTTGATGAGCTGTTTGATGAGGGAGAGTTCCATCATGAACACCTCAAAGAACTTCTAG
>DHOO01000049.1:17371-17576 GCA_002409975.1 Firmicutes bacterium UBA5388 | reverse complement strand
AAGGTTGTTTCTCCAGTGAAATTGAATTCCTTCATTAAATCTGGTTGCTATTCACCCAACTTACTCTTATCCTGTCTCACCAAAATCTGATAGAAGTTTGTATGTAACGAGTTTTCTTGGTTGAGGCTTAAAACTAGTTGCTCTTCGGTTACTTCTCCCACGATTTTACCATGTTTGTCTGTTAAAAAGAAGAGATGATAGTTTT
>DHOO01000049.1:0-17217 GCA_002409975.1 Firmicutes bacterium UBA5388 | reverse complement strand
TTAAAAAGAAGAGATGATAGTTTTTACCGGTTAAAAAAGGAATAATCTCCCCTATTTTTTTCCCTGGTTCAACCACCCATACTTTAGAAGAAAGTAAGCCTTTTTTCTCGAGAACCGTTGTTTTCTTATCTTTCTGCGCTAAATAAGCATATAGAAAATTATCTTCTCGGGCAGAAAAAAATAAAAATAAAAGCAAAAACGGGAAGTGTAGCGGTACCACCCCCCGTAATGAAAGGTAGATCAAAGGTATTCCCGAGACAAGAACAACTAATTTTGTAAACCTTGTCACCTTAATGGTGGCCTTCTTATATCCTCCTTTTCCAGCTAGAAATGAACGGATTATTCTTCCCCCATCAAGAGGAAAAAGAGGAAGAATATTAACGAAGGCTAATCCCAAATTAATAGTAAATAGATCTTCAGTTATCTTCGGAAGCTGTAGAAAAGGAGAGAAAACTTTGATCAGCATGGCAAAGATTATACTTTCGAGTGGTCCCGCCAGAGCAGTTAGCGCTTCAGCAATGGGATCATTAAAAAGTGAATAATCCATCCTCGCCACCCCACCAAAAGGGAAAAGTTCGATCGCAAAAGTTTGGTAACCAAAACCTAAAGCTGTTAAGAGGTGAGCAGTTTCATGTAGTAAAACAGAGAGAAAAGCTAAGACAAAACCGCTAATCTTACCTGTTAACCCCGACAGAAATAATAGAATATACAGTATCGGGTGAAGTTTAATAGTGAACATTAGCGCCACAAACCTTGGTCTTGCTCCAAAAATGGCCGAGGATTAATTAATTTCGAGTCATAAGAGACTTCCCAAAAAAACTCCCGGCTAGTACTACCTATTTCTTGATAAGCTTTTACCCATTCTCCGGTAGCAACATAAATCCGCGGACAAGGATAATAAATACTATTCCATCCCTCACCATGGTCGATTCTTATTTTCCATCCTCCATTCCCCGGTGAAACCTGAACGATTGTCCCGGGAGCTGAAGCATAGACCTGTGAATTTAGAGGAAGTAGATATCTTACTCGTTGTGGGAGAAAATCCCTTTGCTCAAAATAGTAGATGGGTGAGGAAAAATGAATAGCTCTTAGAGGAGCTAGAGCTTCTTTGATTTCTACAGTAAACCAAGAAGAAACCTCTTCTTTAACCTTAACCCATTGCTTTTGAGCCAAAGAATATAGTTTTTGTTGAGAGTTTTCCGCTTCTCCATACTTTAAGACATAATGAAAACGTTCAATCAAGCTGGAACCAATTTGGGGTATCTTCCCCACAATACCCAAGATGATTATTATCATGATGCAGATCAATATTTGTCGCAAAATTACTATTTCCCATGAGGGGAATAGGCGCTCATTATTTAAAAGCTGGAAATTTGATTCTATCTCCGCTTCATTATAACCTATTTTCTGTTCCTCTTCTATAACAGCAACAGCTTTAGATTCCCAATCATTAACTTTTAGTTCTTTTTGTTCAATCCGCTCCATGGCACTCCCCTCATTTTTTCCCTTTAAAACAGTTATATGGTAAGTTTTAAAATTCTAGAACAAGCCATGTTTAAGAAATTGCTTAATTCATTTATTCCTAAAAATAGATATGCATTCTTCTCTAAATAATAATATTTATGCAAAAACTACTTATTAAAGAGGAAAACACCTCTTGGAAGAGAAATAAAATTTAACTTAAGTTTTAATTTGAGAGGTGCAAATAGTGGGTATTAAAATCGGAATTATTAACCCTAATGGTTTAGAATTAAGCACCCAACAGGCTCTCGACTGCTTAGTCACAGCTTTTTCTAAACAAAACATCCCAGTTAAACTCTGTCTTTATACTAACCAATTACCCGATGCCGATCTATTAATAGGTACTTATGAAAAGAGTAGAATAGTAAAAGATCTGGTCGAAAACAGTCATCTTCCTCTCTCCCTTACTCCAGAATCATTAATCATCCAGGAAATTTCCATCAAAGAACAAACCCTTCTTCTTGCATGTGCTTATGATACCAGGGGTTTAAATTATGCTTTATATGAATTAGCTGAGAGAATAGATGCCCAGTCACTACCGGCCTTGTATAAACCCACAAATGAAGAACCTCTTTTAAAGCTACGAGGAGTAGTTCATTTTATATCAATTGAAGAATTAAAAAAAGGTTGGACAATTTCTCGAGATTACTGGAAGAATTATTTTGAGATGTTGGCGCGAAATCGTTTCAACTATTTGACCCTTGTGTTTGATTCCCCCTTCTTCACTCCGATCTTTCCCTATCTTTTCTATATCCCTGAACATCCCGGAGTGAATCCCTTTCGATTTTCTGATACTTTACGCGCAGCTAACCTAGGTACACTTCAGAATTTTGCTGAACTAGCCGATCAATCTGGTTTGGATTTACATATTGGTTTATGGGATTTTTTCACTGGTAGTTCTACTCTTCCTCATAAACCCTTTGGACTAAATAACGAAAATATCGAATCTTATCTTTATCTCGCCTTAAAACAGTTAATCTTTTCTTGTTCCGAGATTAAAGGTATTGATCTGAAATTTTATGAAGAACCCATTAAACAAGAGTTTTTCTTAAACACAATAATTAAGGCTATCCTTGAAACAGGAAATAAAACCAGGCTGAAACTATACGCCAACCAAATCGAAACAGAAGTGATCACTGAGCTTCTTGAATCAGGAGTTAAGACCATTTTGACCAATAATGGTTGGGATGAAAAGTTTGGTTTGCCCTATCTTAGAGAGGAAACACCATCAATTTCACTTAAAGATCAGCAAAACTCGACCTCTTTATCTTATCAATTATCTACTTCCACCATCTTACCCTGGGGAGATCCAGACTATGTCTTTAGGCTGATCCAATCGTTAAAATCTTCGGCTTATAGTGGTTTGGAGTTGATTCCACCTGTAGCCCATCAAACTGGTAAAGAGGTTAATGAATCCCTAAACCCAGCATTACAGTATTATAGATGGGGTTATGAACGGTATTGGTATTACTATCATCTCTTCGGACGCCGCTCCTTTAATCTAAAAACAGCAGGAGAAGTTTTAATTCGTGACTTTCATCGCCGTTTTGGAGAACAAGGGAATGGACTTGCTGATCTTTACCAATTAACTGGGAAGGTACTGCCTTTATATCATACCGTCCACTATAATAAAGAGCCTAACTCGGAACTGAATACCGGTGGTCTCCTCGATTATTATCTGCGGGTTTCGGTGGGCGACCCTACTTTCTTCTCTGGATTTCAAGAGTTTACCCACTCCTTACTAGCAGGAACAAGTATTATTAAGCTCTCTCCGCTGGAGATCGCCAACTGTCTTGAAAAGTTAGGAACAGAAATTTTAGAAAAAGTTATTAGCCTACAAGAATATTTACCACGAGGAGAAGAGAACTTTGTTAAGGAATGGCAGAGCATACTTGAAGATTCAAGTTTATTTGGAAACTTCTCTCTTTACCATAGTAATAAATTCCGGGCTGCACTCGAACTCTCTCTCTTTGAGCAGACTAAAGATCTTAATTCCTTACATGACGCGCTCCACTTTTTAAAAACTGCAAGAAGATACTGGGAAACAATTATTTGCATAGCTACTAGATCATATCCGCAACATTCAAAAAACTGGTCGGAAAAACGTCTTCTTTTATTAGAGGATGAAAAGAGGCTGAGCATATTATGGGAAGAATATCAAACAAGAGGTGTTTTTCTAGTAGGTTTCGATTTTGGAGGTTCACCTGATTCAAACAGAACACCAGATCATAATCTTTCTATTTTCCCTGATTATTATATTGAACGGGGTTTTTCTCCTGTTGACCACCTTTCCATTTATAACCCCGATCGAGGATTCGGCTGGATCAATACTGCTGAGCTTCACTCCGTTCCTGCCCCCTTGATTCGGCTCTCAGAACAAGATTTGCTTCCTTCTGCGGAAACTGGGGTTAATTCTCCATTTCCCTATGAGAATCAACTACTTAATAAATTGGTTTGGTCTCGTAAACCAGCAACTTTTCAGGTGGATTTAACGCCTGGTTCCTATCTGGCTCACTTAACCTTTTGTGACCGCTCACTTAGAAGACGCCGACATGGACCGATGAAGATCACAATCAATAACCAAGTAGTTGCCGATCAGTTAATAATAACTACTGGAAAAAGAATTGATCTCCGCGAGGTTGTAGAAATTAAAGATGGCAAATTAACTATTGACTTTGCTTGCTTACCAGATCAAGATTGGTTTATATCGGCTCTTTCTATTAACCCTGTTGCGCCAACGATCACCCATACCCCTGTTACTAAATGGGTAAGAGAGGAACCTTTAGTAATTCGTGCCTCAGTCACAGGAGTTAATCCCATCCGGCAAGTAATTTTGAATTATCAAACAGAAAACGAACGGGGTTATCACATGATTATCATGGCGCCACTTACTTCTAACCTTTACTCTACTACCATCCCTTCGGCTTATCTACAACAAGGAAAAAATATAAATTATTATATTACCGCTCTTGACAGCCTTGGTAGAGAAGCCTCCTTTGGTAGTTTTGAACATCCTTTCCCTATGGCAGTAGTTAACACGGAGAATTACTCACCCTCCTTTTTCCATCTTCCACCTTCGAAAGTACAAAAGGAACAAGATTTTAAGCTTAAATTCTCCGTTCGTCCGCTGGAAGAGGTGGAAAAAGTGACCCTTTTGTATAAAAGCCTGGGAGATCAGTTTAATCAGGTAACAATGGAGAGGGAAAGCGAAGAATATGTAGGTAATATTCCAAGCTCACTCTTGTTACCTGATTGTTTAGTAAAATATCGGTTTATAGTTATGTTCAAAGGAGGAACTATCCAACTCTATCCCAACCCGATTACGGCTTTCCCTTATTTCCAAGTGATGGTAGATTAGCTAATGGCAATGGCATCAGTTGGGCACTGATCAGCAGCTTCCTGCGCACAGGATTCTTGATCTTCCGGTACTTGCTTTTTAAGCGCTTTAGCTTTCCCTTCTTCCTCGTCCCAATCATATACTTCTGGGCAAGTACTGATACATAATCCACAGGCGATACAAAGTTCGGGATCAACAGTTGTTTTCAGATTTTCACCCCCTTATCAATAGATATTTTGGGGTAAGGTCTTTAGTTTACACCTTAATCGACCGAAGTATAAAGTGATGATTGAAAACGAACTTTACGTTAGGAGGGATAACGTGGGTTCTATTTTACCAATTAAAGATTTTGAAAAGCAGAAAAGCAACGGTGTTTTAATCGTGGATGATATGCTCATGATGCGCTTAATCTTATCTTCTATCCTTAAAGATGCAGGCATTCCTATTTTAGGAGAAGCCGCTAACGGTCAAAAAGCTTTGGAATTATATGCCAGGACACAACCATCAGTGGTGCTGCTTGACCTTTTAATGCCTGTAATGGATGGTTTTTCTACCCTTGAGAAGCTTCTTAATTACGACCCAAAAGCTAATGTGATTATTTGCTCTTCCTTACAACAAAAATTTTATATCTCCAGAGCTCTAAAAAGTGGAGCTAAAGATTTTTTAATTAAACCTTTTCGTCCTGATGCTGTTAAGAGATTAGTAGGGAGCCTGATCCACGGTCACACTGTTATTCATCAATACCCACGTTATTTAATGATCGACTAGTCTGTAAAAAAGGCCGCAGTCTGCGGCTTAAATTCTAATTTATGTTTATTGAGGAACCAGAACTTCTTCTTTCTCTTTCTTACCATAATTTCCTACCAGATTCTGTACTTTATCAATAATCTGCGGGGCCGCATCAACAATTCGATCCACTAAGACATTCCCATCTACTGGTAACAAACGTGTTTGTTCTTTACCTACCACTAAAAAGGCTACCGGGTTAAGAGTAATCCCCGCTCCACTTCCTCCGCCAAAAGGCAAGTCTCCTTTGTTGCCATCTTCGTAACCCTTTTTCTCTTTTTTTTGCTCACTCACAAATTCACTACCACCTGCCGCAAACCCGAATGAGACCCTGGATACGGGGATAATGACACTTCCATCAGGGGTTTCCACTGGATCCCCTAAAATAGTGTTAACATCAACCATATCTTTAATACTTTCCATGGCTGTCTTCATTAACCCCTCAATCGGGTGTCCCTGCATTGTTTCTCCCTCCCACTACTTCACTTATATATTCCTTCATCCCAGCAAGGATAATATGTCCTATCTTAATCTCAAATATACAATCAAGCAGGGTTTCCCAGGTTGTTCCGGTGAAACTAGGGATTGCGACAATCCGCGGTGGATTCTTAAAAACATATCCACTTTGAAGAAAACTCGTTGCTATCCCTTTAATACCCCACAGTAACCCCATAGTCATCCCAGTCGCCGCCGGATCTTGCTTACCAACTACTGTCCGCCAAACTAGTCGCGTAAATCTCCCTTTCCCTTCCAGCTTGGCAGCTACATTTACCCACCGTCGATATTTCCGCGGTAAAAACAAATAAAATAAGGTACCACCTAGCCCATATTTTTTCAAAGCTGAACTGATCTCAAAAACATTAGAAAGGAAAGAATTAAGTTCATCAGTCACTTCGCGGTTGCTTTTTTGTTCCAATCCCGGTCCCTGAGCTAAATCTATCTGGCGTTGCTTTATTTCTTTCGGCAGATTACTTTCAAGGTAAGGAACCTGGCGCCTCCAGATATATAAACCAAGAAAATTCATTTCAAATAGGAAAAAATCATCTTTGCTCTGATGATGATAATGAAGATGAAATTTTACTGGAAAAAAAAAGGCTAACAGTAGAAGCAAGATATAAATGATTGAGGGCAAAACTATTCCACCTCTTTGTAACTTGGGAATAGTTTACCGCATTTAACAACTAAACTATGCTTAATATAATTTTCTTTTACCGATTCTTGCGAGTGAAGAAACGGTCTCTGCCACCAAGACAGAACAAATTGACCCCATCATCACTACACCCCAAGCCATGGGAGTTAATCGTGTCGTATGAAATAACTTCATCGCGATCGGGTGTGAAACAACCATAAACTGCATCATTCCAGAGATTAACACCGCGCATAATAGGTAAGGGTTAGCCCACAAGCTGAGCTTTATTAGTGGTCGTGACTCTGAACGACAGGCAAAAACATAACTTAGTTGCGAAAAGACCAAAGTGCAAAAAGCAATACTTCTAGCCATTTTTAGTCCGCTACCAGTTCGTAAGACCAGCATAAAGACTAAAATCGTGATCAGACCAATGGTTATTCCTTGAATTAAAATTCTGTAGCCTAAACCGCGGCTAAAGATCCCCTCTTGAGGAGATCGGGGGTTTTCATTCATCAATTCTTTCTCTGCTGGTTCAACTCCAAGCGCGACTGCAGGTAATCCATCAGTTACTAAGTTTATCCAGAGGATTTGGATCGGAAGGAGAGGCAAGGGAACACCACTTAAAATCGCCAGGAACATCGTTAAGATCTCCCCAATGTTACATCCCAATAAATAACGGATAAATTTCCTGATATTGCTGTAAATCCCTCTACCTTCTTCGATCGCCGCTACAATACTAGCAAAATTATCATCAGTAATCACCATCGCTGAAGCTTCTTTAGTAACATCAGTTCCACTAATACCCATCGCCACCCCGATATCAGCTTCTTTAACCGCAGGCGCATCATTAACCCCATCACCAGTCATAGCCACCACTTCGCCCCGTTGTTTTAAAGCTTTAACAACCGCTAGTTTATGATATGGGTTAACCCGAGCAAAGATGTCGACTTTTCCAATTACCTTATTTAACTCTTCCTGGGATAAGCATTCAAGCTCTGCCCCAGTTAGAAGTAAACCATCCGCGTGAAGTAACCCCAATTCCCTGCCAATTGCTTTGGCCGTCCCTGGAAAATCGCCTGTGATCATAATAGTTCTAATTCCTGCTCGGCGACAACTACTAATCGCTGCTTTGACTTCTGGACGAAGCGGATCAATCATTCCTACTAATCCTAGAAAGATTAGATCGTTTTCCTCCTCCTCAGTAAACTCCTTAGGGACGACTACTGGTCGGTAAGCAAGAGCTAACACTCTTAATGAACGATTAGCCATCGATTCCACTATCTTCATGACCATCTGTTTTTCTCTGTTTTGTAGAGGGAGCTCCCTCCCTGCCCATCGGATCCGAGTAGAAAGGTTCAATACAAGGTCAGCAGCTCCTTTCAGATACATAAGGCGCTGACCATGGCCATTCACTAACACACTCATCCTTTTACGTTCAGGGGTAAAGTCATTTTCAGCTAAGCGTTTTACGCTCTCTTTCTTTAGGTTAGCCTTTAATCCTAATGCTAATAAGGCCCCTTCAGTAGGATCTCCAGACAAAAGCCATTTACCAGTTTTTTCATCCTTGACCAGGTTTGAATTATTACAATAAAAACCTGCTGACAAAAGCAGCCTCATTCCTTGAACGTCGGGAAAACCTTTCCCTCCGAACGACGGATCGATCATTTTCCCTCGCCAACAAAACTCTCCAGTAGGCTCAAACCCATTGCCAGTAACCGTTAGTTCCTCAGCGCCTAAATAGCAGGTTGTTACCATCATCTGGTTCTGAGTTAAAGTTCCAGTTTTATCTGAGCAGATTACAGTGGCGCATCCTAAAGTCTCAACAGCTGGTAAACGCCGAATAATTACCGATCTCTTAATCATGCGTTGAACTCCCAAAGCTAAAGAAATAGTAACAATTGCTGGCAAACCTTCAGGAATAGCTGCTACAGCTAGACTTACCGCTGAAAGGAACATCACCCGGAAATTTTCTCCTCGCCACAGACCAACAATGCCAACTAGGATACAGATACCTACACAAATAAAAACTAAAATCTTTCCAAGGTGGTCTAAACGTTGTTGTAATGGAGTAAGTCCAGTTTCGCTTTTCACTAATAATCCGGCAATTTTTCCCAACTCTGTTGACATCCCAGTAGCAACAACTACTCCTGCGCCTCGCCCTCTAGTTACTGTCGTTCCAGCATAGAGAATGTTTTTTCGATCACCAAGTTCTAAACGACTAGCATCCAATTCTTCCTTGGTTTTTGTTACGGGCATTGATTCTCCTGTAAGTGGTGATTCATCAGCCTCAAGTCCCATCACTTTTACGAGCCGAAGATCAGCCGCCACTCGATCGCCAACTTCTAAATGAATTAGATCGCCAGGCACTACTTGCCAAGCAGGGACTGTAAGCGAAACCCCTCCCCTAACCACCCTAGCCTGTGGCGCCGCTAATTCTCGTAAAGCATCGAGAGAGCGTTCCGCACGATATTCTTGGATAAAACCCAAAATTGCATTAAGAAAGATAATCGCTAAAATACTGAAAGCATCATTCCACTCACCCAACGCTATCGAGATAACAACTGCTCCGAGTAAAACCATAACCATAAAATCGGCAAACTCGGAAAAGAATAGTTTCCAGGGTGAGAGGCTGCCTTTCGTTTCCAAACGATTTTCCCCATGTTGTTCCAGTCTTTTTTTCGCTTCTGTTGGCGTTACTCCGGTATCGAGAGAGGTTTTTAATTTCGCTGCTAACGCCCCTGGTGTCATTTGCCACCATTGTTTAGACAAAATTTTCACCCCGCCTGAAGTTTATCTCTCTATACCTATGCCAGCCGAAAAGGAAATTATGTCCGTAATTTACATTGCCAACACTAGTTAGCAATGCTATACTGAAAGACGGGAAATGGAGGAAATAACATGCCTTTTGATGCTTATTCAATTCATGCGCTAAAAAATGAATTAAACAAAAACTTAATTAACAGCCGGATTGGGAAGATCTTTCAACCTGATCAAGAAACAATCGTCTTGGAAGCTTTTCATCCCTATCCCCGTAAAGAACTGAAGATTCTGATCTCGATTCATCCCCAATTTTACCGTACCCACTTAATGACAGAAAAGTGTATTAACCCACCCCAACCTCCCGCTTTCTGCATGCTACTCCGAAAGTACTTACAAGGAGGGAGAATCATTTGCCTCGACCAACCTCTTTGGGAGAGAATTCTCATTTTCAGAATCGAAAATTACCAGCCCGAGGGAAGATTAACCACCTTTTCTTTAATCTTTGAAGCGATGGGGCGAAGTAGTAACCTACTGCTGGTTAATACCGAGGGGATGGTTATTGATGCTTTAAAACGTTTACCTGATGGTCCTAAACGGAAGAGAGAGATCATGCCGGGAACAGTTTATTCTCCTCCTTCTCCACCTGTCTCCTATCACCCTAATAATATCACTTTTTCAGCCTTACAAAGAATTATCCAACTCTCATCGGCAGCTTTAGAACTTTCCACAGTACTTTCTAAGGAGATTTTTGGTCTTTCTCGTTCTTTAGTTTTAGAAGTCCTTCACAGAGCGGGAATTTCCACCACAGCAACTGTGGGGGATAGTGACTTAGAGGTCATTAATAGGATCTTTAACACCTTAGTCTCTTTAGACCGGAAGATCCAAGAAGATAATTATTCTGCCTTTTTATATTTGGATGAAAGAGGGAAGCCCATTGATTTTTTTCCGTATAAGCCTTTACATCTACCAGTAGATAAACTAATCTCCGTTCCGAACCTTATTACTGCAATCGAGTCTACTCTTCAGCATTTAAACGAGGAGTCCTCACTCCAACGTAAAGCTGACCGTTTAAAAAAAGTCCTCAAGGAAGCTAAAAAAAAGGCTCTTAAAAAACGGAGCAAGCAGGAAGTAGAGTTTTCTAATGCCGAGGATGCTAACACTTACCAATTATATGGTGAATTAATTACTGTTCATCTAGGGGAAATAACTCGTGGGCAAACAGAGCTATTAGCCAGTAATTATTATGACCCTGAAGGTGGAAGTGTTCTCATTCCTTTAGATCCTGCCCTTTCTCCGGTGGAAAACTCCCAATTTTATTATAAAAAATATAACAAGGCGAAAAAAGGGCTAGATAAAATTCAACGCCAATTAAATATAACCGAGATAGAATTAGATTACTTAGCCTCATTGGAAAACTCTTTACAGGAACCATACTCTTTCGAAGATCTGATGGAAATTGAAGAAGAAATGCAAGAAACAGGTCTGCTTAAAATGAAAAGCAAATCTAAGCCCCGTTCCCGCCCCCTTCCGGTTAGTAAACCATCGGTCTTTAGAGCCGGTGATGGTTGGGAGATCCTTGTAGGAAGAAATAACAAACAGAACGACCAACTTACCATGAAAATAGCTTCTCCCGGAGATCTTTGGCTCCATACACAAAAAATCCCTGGAAGTCATGTCATTATCCGCTCCCAGGGAAAAACCGTTACTAAGGATATTTTACTAGAAGCCGCAAATCTTGCAGTATATTTTAGTAAAGCTCAAGTCTCCAGTAAAGTGCCGGTAGATTATACTGAAAAACGCCATGTCCGAAAACCATCAGGTTCGCGGCCTGGATTCGTTCTTTACGATCATTTCCAAACGTTGATTATTGATCCAGATGCTGAAATTTTGGAGAAATTCGGATTAAGATAAAACTACTTATGGTTTTAACTCTTTGTGCTTTGCTTCATACTCTAATTCATATTGCTCAAAAGTGCTATTAATCTCGGCCCAAACCCGGTCTAAACCTAACCCGGAAAAAACTTTTCTCTGATCAGCAGCTAACCTTGAACGGTGGGTCTTCTTTTCCGCCAGGTTAAAATCGGCTATCTTAACCCAGTACTTGTCAGTTAATTCTTTTGCTGTTTCTTTGTTTTTTTGGGAAAAATAGTCCGTCCCATAATCAATAGCTTCTTTAGCGCAATCTTGTAGGATTGCTCGATAAGACTGGGGAATCTTATACCAAGCTAATTTGCTTAAAAGCAACGGACTAACTGGGAAATAATGTTCACTTGGGAGAATAAATTTTGCCGTTTCATAGAGCTTCATTTTTTTACAGTCAATAAAATCAGTCTCTGCCATGTCGATCATCCCAACTTGCATTCCGATCTTTAGTTCGGAATAAACTAAAGTGACTGGCGCCATTCCTAGGGATTGCCAAGTTTGGCGATGGGATGGGAGGAGCATACTTCGAAACCGTAAACCTTTTGCTTGTGATAAAAAAGGTATAGCCTTAACACTAATAATATTAACTGGACAGCTGGTAATATACCCCAAAACTATATCTCCCCTACTACTTAGAGCGCTTTCAGCTAAATCCTGTCCCAGCGTTCCATTAAGCATTGTTCGGAGATGCTCAGTAGAGAAAAATAAAAAAGGTAACTCCAACACCTTAAATCTGGGAACATAGTCAGCATATTTAAAGGAAGCACAAGTAACTAGATCGACAGTGCCTCTTTGCATACCCTTAATTAATTGCTCATCATTTCCTAAAACACCATCAGTGTGAATATTAATCTTAATATAACCTTTCGTGCGTTTTTCTACTAACTCTTTAAAAACTGCCAATCCTACCGCCTCAGCTGAATCTGCCCCATTAATAGTAGCGGCTTTTAAAAGGATGTGATTACTGTTAGAGGATCCTGGCAAAGTGGTGGTAATAATAATCATGATCATAAATAAGAGCACAAATATTTTACGGGGCATATTTTCGCCTCCTCTGTCTATTTATTTTCCATTTTATTATGTTCTCCTCACCAAGCTCCTTTTAAAAATTCTCTATCTACCTGTATCTCACATTTCGCACCCCTTATATTTAGCTCCAGTTTATAGAAAAGGGTTTAGCTTGCCCTTTGTCTTAAAGGTGCGCAAAGTGAGCTTTATAATTGCACTTTCGTCTTCACGAATTAATTAGCTTTTACTTAATTTAATCTACAGACTGAATTAGATGGATAAATAAAAGAAAATAAGAATTAATGGTTATTCACGCCCAATTTCCGAGATAAATTTAAACTTTTTTTCACGAAACGTATTGATTGTTTGTAGATCATTAATCAGGACAGTTTCATTAAGAATAAAACTAATCGTATAATCAAAATAAGTGTCTAAATAATAATAGACAAAAGCCTCTGCAAAATCTTCATTCATCCCCATACTACTACTTAAACTGAAAAAGGACGACTCTTCCTGAAACCACCGTAAAAAAGTAACTAAGGCCTCAAGGGAATGAATGGTTTGTAACTTTTCATAAAAACCTTCTTTATCTTTCCAGTATCTCATTCTGTCCCATGAAATATTAACAAAGTCCTTATTGAGAGGATGTTCGATAAACTTACCTTTCCAATTGAATTTCAATTGATCATACTCTACCAAGTGCCCTATTTCATGTAAAACAATGCGAAGAAGGTTTGGTAACTCTGGAGTTCCCCTAAAGTGAAATTTACTGCTGTTTTCCATCAAGCCCAGATTAGAGTTTAACAACTTATTCTTCCAATCATCACCAATCGAAAAATCCAAAGTAACTTTCTCCTTGTCAATATAGACACTCATCTGTGGTTTATCAGCAAAAGAATAAGGAGAATTTACTACCACAAAACGATCGGCGTACTGTAATAAAAAAAATAAATTTTTTTCTTTTAAAAGATCCACACATCTTTTTAGACTTTTAATCTCTTTCGCCGATAGAAAAACTTTATCCGGACGGACAAACTTACTAAACTCTTCTGAAGGCTGGTGTTTCATTGGGTCAAAACCTTCAAACAGAATTCCTTGATAATAAAAAACCTCTTGCGCTTGCCTACATCCAGTGAGTACGATCATCAATAATAATAGTAATAGTAAAACTCTAATAATTCCCCTCATCACACCACAACCTTCCTCCAGATTGAAACTTCGGAAGGTCCCGAATTCCCATCTCTACATACGCTCTGGAGCCTTAATTCCTAATAACCCTAAACCTACTGCTAAGGTAGTTTTAACAGCATAAACCAAAACTAATCGGGCTTGTTGCAAAGCTTTATCTTCAACAAGAACTTGACATTCATGATAAAACCCGTTGAAGTCCTGGGCGAGGGAGATTAGGTATCTGCTAATTATGGACGGTTCGTATTCATTAGAAGCTGCGACAATCTTTTCCGGGAATAAATACAAGGTTTTAACTACTTTTAAAGCTGCTTGATCATCTAACCTCTTTGGCTCAAAATCTAAATTAGAATCAGGTTCAAAAGCAACTTTTCTAAGAATACTACAAGCCCTAGCATGTGTATATTGAAGATAGGGCCCTGTTTCTCCATCAAAATTCAAGGCTTCTTCCCAAGAAAAAGTTACATCTTTAATCCGGTTGACACTTAAAGCGCCAAAAATAACCGCACCCACTCCAACTTCTTTAGCAATTTCTTCTTTTCCTACGAGCCCGGGGTTTTTCTCATTTATTATTTCTAGTGTTCGTTTGATCGTCGTTTCAAGCAGATCTTCTAATAAGACGACTTTGCCTTTTCTGGTCGATAATTTTTCTCCTTCTAAATTGACCCAGCCAAAAGGAATATGAATAAGATCCTTAGCCCACTCATAACCCATCAACTCCACAACTTTAAACCATTGTTGAAAATGAAGGCTTTGAGCAATACCAGTCACATAAAGATTTTTGGTAAAATTGTAGGTCTTTTTACGGTAGAGCGCTGCCGCAATATCCCGTGTCGCATATAAAGAGCTACCATCTTTCTTCAGAATTAAACAGGGCGGCATCCCATACTGATCAAGATTTACAATTGATGCCCCTTTACTCTCCTCTAATAAATTCTTTTCTTTTAACTCGTTAACAACTGCTTCAATCTTATCATTATAAAAACTTTCTCCAGCTGTGGAATCAAAAGTAATATCCAAAATTTCATAAACTTTCTGAAACTCCTCCAGACTAATCTCTTTAAACCATTTCCACAATTCCATAGCTTCCTGATTACCATTTTCAATTTTATTAAACCATTCCCGCGCTTCATCCTCTAAAACAGGATCCTTTTCTGCTTCTTCGTGAAATTTAACATATAACCTCATTAGCTCTTGGATTAATCCTTCTTCCACAGCTAACTTAGAACCCCACTTGTTATAAGCGGTAATCAGCTTTCCAAACTGCGTTCCCCAGTCTCCAAGATGATTTACCCCCACACAATTATATCCAAGAAAAGTAAAGAGTTTGTAAAGAGAGTTTCCGATTACCGTACTACTCAGGTGGCCAACATGAAAAGGTTTAGCGATATTCGGAGCCGAATAATCTATTACTATGTTTCGACCGTTGCCAATATTCTGAGCTCCATACCTCTCCCTAGTAGTAAGGATTTTTTTTAATACTGTTTCGGCTAACTTATTAGGAGCAAACCGAAAATTCAAATAAGGACCGATAGCAATAGCTTCCTGAATATATGGAGAAGATGCTATTTTTGCCTGGAATTCTTCAGCAATAACATGGGGTGGTTTCTTAAATATTTTGCTAAATTTAAAACAAGGTAAAGCCAAATCTCCTAGTTTTTCATCAGGCGGATATTCCAATAAAGCGTAAATTTCATCCTGATCTAGCCCTACCATCTTTACCTCAGTCACAAATAAAGTCGCGATTATCTCTTTACAATCAAGGTATTTATTATTTCCCATCTATATCTCCTTCTGCTTTTCTCAATAAAATATGGCCACAATTCTCCTTCAAAATAAAAACACTCTCTCCTTATTTATTATATATTACCCAAATAACCTATTATTTGCAACCGAAAGATTTATAACAGTTTTTTACCGTTTAGCAGGATTTTTCAAATGATTGCCTAATTACTAATTAAGGGAATTGCATAATTACCTTAAGCTTGTATTTGATCGCAATACATAGTGTTTAATTAATATTAGGCCATCAATATATTAGTCTGAATTCGTGACATCTATAGCACCAGGGAAAATCGTGAAAGCTTGCGGTAGCGTTTCCCTGGTATAGATCGAATAGTCACGAAATCAGATATGTGGTCAAATCTTAAATAATTAAATTATACAATTCCGTATATTAAAAGATAGATAAAGATAAACTTTGGGGTGGTTACATGTTATTTCGATCACTTGGCCGCACTGGGGTCAAGCTTTCCGTTTTAGGTTTTGGAACCAAATATTTACCAGAAAATGTCGAGAACGACAAACGGTGGGTTAGTATTGACAATGCAATCAAAGCGATGCACCGTTCATTCGAACTTGGTATTAACCATGTAGATACTGCTTACACATATAATAATGGATTAAGCGAGACCGCCACCAGCCAAGCTTTAAAGAGCTGGCCTGGTAAGATTCATATTGGCGCCAAAATCCCTACCCACCTCATTAAAAAACGGGGAGACTACCGGCGATACCTTGAGGAGCAGCTTACTCGATTAAAAGTGGCTTGCATTGATTTTTATTATTTTGACAATGTTAATTATCAGAGCTTCTTATCTATTGATAAAAGAGCAAATTGGGTACGTGAAGCCGAAAAAGCCAAAGATGAAGGTTTGATTAAACATATCTCTCTATCCTTTAATTCCCCTGCTGAAGAAATGAAATTATTTACAGATATGAGATTATTCTCAGTTATTTCCTGTGGTTATAACCTACTAAACTTCGATTATAATATAGCTATTGAGTACGCGGCTAAAAAAGGAATTGGCATTATAACGACAGAGCCATTAGCCGGAGGAAAGATCGTTCAGCTTCCCGCTAAAATTAGAACAGAGCTTAACTCTTCTACTCGTAATAATACTGAATTGGGTTTGCGTTTTGTAATTGCTAACCCTAGTATTACCGCCACCCTTTCTAGTATGAAAACCGTAGAAATGGTCGAGGAAAATATTTTTTATGTTTCGGACTCCACTCCTTTGGCTGCCGAAGAACTTAAAAATATAAATCTTTATATGAGTAAACTACATGATATTGCAAAAAAGATCTGCACTAACTGTGGGGACTGCCTTCCCTGTCCTCAAGAAGTTAATATTCCATACATCTTCCAATTATATATTTACTACCAGGTATATGGATTAAAGGATTATGCGCAGAAAAAGTATAGCTCCCTAGAGACAGATCCATTAGTCTCGGGAAAAAACGCTTTATCCTGCTTTCATTGTGGTCTATGTATACAAAAGTGCCCGCATCAAGTTGAGATCGCCGATCAACTAAAAGAATTCCATAAAACCTTGTCTCCTTACTATCGAGCAAGTAACTGAGGCATAATTACCTTAGGCATCCGTTTAATTTAAACGCAATATATGGTGTTTACTTTAACAATATTTTGTAGTTAAACCTTTAATCAATCAATTATGCAATTCCTTAAACTAATTAATGAACTCGTTCAATAGCAAAGAACGAGTTTTCATTTAAATCCTTTTTAGCTGCCTAGAAAATACATCTCGTAACTCGTCACTCGTCGCTC
>DHOO01000094.1 GCA_002409975.1 Firmicutes bacterium UBA5388 | reverse complement strand
TACACTAGTTTCGTAGTACTAACGCGGGTTGGATTAAAAATGAAATCGTAATCCCACTGACGTGGCGAATCCATTTGCATAGATCGGTTTTTCAGATAATCTTTCTGCTTTGGCGCCAGTTCCCAGACTTCCTACTTCGATAAAATAGCAAACTGGAGAACCGCTGTTCATAAAGAACTCAAAACCGAAATGTCCAAAACCCCCCACAACATTTTTTTCGGAAAACTGTCTATTTGGAATAATATAGATAACTCCTCCCTCACCGTATAAACGAATCAGGTCATTAACCATAGCGCTGGCACCAATAAGCCCAAGTTGACATGAAGTATACGGCATCCAATCATACTCTGTTTTATCTACAGGGATACCTTCGAAATAAGATGAATTAACGGACAATCTAACCGCGACCTGATTATTTAAAAAGTAGGGAGTGGTCAGGGTTAAACCAAATCCGAAATCATGATGAAAGTGATTTAAAGCGAACCCCAGTGATAAATGGGCATGTTTTGGCGTAATATTATCTTGGGCCGAAGCCATTGATGACCCACTAAAAATCAAAAATAGAGCAATACCAATAATGGTTATTCTTTTCAAGAAAAGCCCTCCTTTAAAGTTTTTGTGATTAGTAAAAGAGGTCGGTTTTTAAGTTGTGGGATTCTCTTCTTGCTCAACGATTCTAATGATTGTTTTCAGTTGTTCAAGGTAGTCTAAAAAGTCCTCCCGTCCTAATGGGGTAGTTTGATATAAGGTTTTTGGTTTACGTTTAATGAATTTTTTTTCAATCTTGATATAGCCGGCGTTTTCTAAAACTCGAAGATGGGAACTGAGATTGCCGTCGCTTAATCCTAAATGAGACTTTAAAGACGTAAAATCGCTAGTTCCCATCGAAGTGAGGATCGTCATGATACCAAGACGGGCCTTAGCTTGAAAATGCTCATTCAGGTCTTTTAGAATTTCGTCATTCATCTTTAATCACATGCTTTCTAAAGAAAAAACCAGTAAAAAGTAGCCCACCTCCGCCACTGACAGCCAACCAGATAGCTTGGAAAGGAAAAGGTAACGAGATTCCAATTAAGGCTACCAGGATCAGCCAGCCGCCAATGAGGATGATCTGACGCCCTACGAATATCCCCGCGGCTATGTAGAGTAAACCAATGTGAAACGGCCAGTAGGAATTGAGAAGTTGAATATTTTGACTAATCGTAAGTAATTGGTAAAAAAGGAAACCCACGTAAAGAAATAAAATCATCATCAGCCAACCCAGTTTTTTTAGAAGCGGGGGCGCTGACTGTCCTTTCTTCCGGGTAAACCTGGGCACTATAGAAAGAACTCCGCCAACAGGCCCAATTACCAGCCATACCAAATGAGACAGCCATATCGAACTTATATAACCTAAGATCCAAAGAACCCCCCAGAGCAGAAAATAGGGATAGCCATCCGCGGCTCGTAAGCGGGTTTGAGTGATTAATTCTTGAAGATAGGTGATTTGATCTAACGCTTCACGGGTTTTCACTTACATACCTCCTTTTAGATCGCAATTAACTTTATTATACAAAGTACTTTGCATATTGTCAAATGTCTTTTAGAAACCCTTTTCTGGCAGCGAGTTTATTGCCGAAACAGGTCTCTGATTAATCAGAGGAAGAGAAAACCGCCGGTGTCGGCGGTAATAAATGGATGTAACTTGCTCTAATAATCAATCCAATATTATAGTATAAATAAATGAGGACATTTAAAGATCGGTTCATTAATTTAAAAAATCCCGGAATTCTCGTGGCGTCATCCCCAGATATCTTTTGAACAATCCACTGAAGTAACGGGAATCGTTATATCCTACGAGGCTAGCAATCTCATAAATTTTAACCTCTTTGTCTCGTAATAATTCAAGTGTTTTTTTGAGACGGAAATTGGTCAAGTATTCGATGAACGTATAATTGGTTTCGTTTTTAAAGAGCCGGCTTAAATAACTTTCGCTGATATGAAGATACTCTGCGACATCTTTGATACTGATATCTTTTTGGAAATTTTCCCGAATATATTTTACTGCTTCTGAAATATAATCTTCCCGTCCCCCTTCAGAGGAAGAGAAATATTCCTTGAAGAATAACAGTTTATTGTCATCGATGTTTTGTATTCCTTTGCGCAGCTTTTCGAGGTGCTCCTTTTTTTTGATCTCGCTTATTAATCTTTCTAAGACCTTTTCCAGTTCGAGTTCATCGATGGGTTTAACAAGAAACTCTTTGACGCCAAGGGTCATAGCTCGCTTAGCGTACTCAAATTCATTATAGCCGGAGATAATCACATACTCGGCATTAACCTTTTTTTGAGCATTATGGATCATGGTTAAGCCATCCATCCCCGACATTCTGATGTCAGTAAAAACAATATCCGGTTTTAGTTTAAAGATTAATTCTATTCCGGCAAGCCCATTTTCTGCTTCTCCGATTACTTTGCAGTCAAAATCTTCCCAAGGAGTGGTAATTACTAATCCTTTGCGAACAATATCTTCATCTTCTACTACCACTACGTTATGCATCTTACATCACCTGCCCTTTATATAATAACGGAAGACAAAGCGTCACGATGGTTCCGCTTCCGGGTTGGCTTGTCAGCTGTAAACCGTAGTCAGGTCCATAATACAATTGAATACGGCGGTTAACATTCTGCAATCCGATACTGTCGGAGGTGGATGATAAATCTTTTTTCGCGTTAATCAAGGCAAGTTTTTTCGCTTCAATTCCTACGCCGTCATCAATAACTTCAAAAATTAGCTTATCGTCTTCCCGACGACCATTGATCATTAAACTTCCTTTACCAACCTTGTTTTCAAGACCATGAATAATGGCATTTTCCACAATTGGTTGTAATAGAAGTTTAGGTAAGTGGTAGTCATAAATATCGGGGCTAATCATGATTGTCACCTGTAAGCGCTCTCGATACCTGATTTTTTGGATCTTAATATAACTTTCAATTGTCGCAATGCTCTCTGCAACTGTCACCATCTCTTTATGTGAGGTAATAGTGCTGCGTAACAGTTTTCCTAGTTCGACTACGATTACCTTCAATTCGTCAACCATATTCAACTTTGCCAGCCATTTAATGGTGTCTAGTGTATTATAAAGAAAATGCGGGTTGATTTGCGCCTGCAAGGCTTTAATTTCAGCTTGTTTGAGTCTTTCTTGTTTTTCGGTGATACTGGTTACCAAGTAATTGAGCCTGGCCACCATTTTATTAAAATTCTTCCCTAATAGACCAATCTCATCAGAGGAAGAAAATTCTACTCTTGTTTCAAGGTCTCCCGCTTCTACTTGTCGCATACAACGCACTAGCTCATTGATGGGTTGGGAGACAGTACGAGCCATAAAATAAGCTAAGACTAAACAGATGGCCAAACATAATATACAAGCCAGGATGGTAATATTTTTAATAAAATTGGTATTTTCTACAACATAATCAATCGGCACTGTCCCGACCGTGGTTAAGCCGGTATATTTAGAACGATTAAAGGCGACAAAAATCCGTCTATTATTAATGCGGTCCAGAAAAACACCGGATTTTGCATTGTTTAATTTTTCGATTAACGCTGTTTGTAAGATCTCTTTTTCGGCCTGGGGATTGTACAGATTAGAAAGAATACAATACTCCGGGTCTAAAACAAGAAAATTCATATTATAAACCGTGTTAAGTCGATAGTTGATATTGAATAAATGCTCTTTACTGAGTTCAACAATGACATAACCAATTGGGCGATCTTTAAGGTCGCGGATGGCCCTGGCCAGGCTGAAAACCGTACTATCGCCCAGATTATTATGGCGATTGTTGGGGTAAATAATAAAACCATTCTTCAAAGCATCAGCAGCGGCAAAGATTCCTTGGCCTTGATTGACACTAATGTTATAAATCTCTGGGACTTCACGGGTTGAAAAATTAACCATTCCAGTGGTATCCGAGATGAAAATTCCTACGTCCCGCTTGCTAGCCAGTGTTCTCATTCTATTATTAATATAATTAACATCGACATCAGGAGCTTGTTGAAACGCCTTTCTGATCTGCGCATCTTCACAGAGCAGGTAGACGATGATTTCCCCCAATTCGCTAGTAAGTAAATCGATGCCTTCGCTTATTTTCAAGACGTTGCTTAAAGCCTGCTTACTCAGAGAGTCTTGTAGTACGCTGGTACAAAAGATATAGGAGATACTACCGATAATAATTAACGGAATAACTCCTATTATTATAAAAGAGAGTAATTGTTTATAAAAAAAATTTAATTTCAACATTGATCTCACTTTTTATACCTTCCCAATTTGGCTGGTCTTTTATCCCACATCTGGTATTCAGAATATCAATTTAGTCTGGCCTTTGCTTAAGAGATGCAAAATGTGAGATTGATGGTCCCTATAATTTAATGTTTTTAAAGCAAACAGGTTTAACATAATTATATCACACTTATAACATGTTCGTTAAAATAAAACCAGTATTGACTTATCTAGTCCGGTATCAGGAGGTATATTCTAAAGTATAATTTTGGAAGGGGGAGTTAAGGGAATGTCATGGTCTACACCCCCTCCAACAGAATCTATTGTGATTGAACCTAAAATATAGAGTTTAGACGATCCCTAGTAGGGTTATCAATATATTGTCGCCAAATTTTAATAAGGTGAATTATGCAATTCCTTCATTCTTATGATGGGATAGCGTGTAAAGTATCGAATTTAAATCCGACTTTTACCTCATCACCATTAGACAGGGTGGAGAGGTTTCCAAGTTTGACGGCCATAATTGTGGGGCCGGCGTTAAGTTTGATCGTATATTCGACATGTTGTCCAACATAGATGGATTTTAGAATTCTGCCGTTAAAGACCAGACCCGGGAAGTCCTTGGCGGGTAAAAGTTCTACCATCTCCGGTCGGATAGCGATATACATCTTTGGAGACGAAGCGGAAAAACTTGTGATTTTTGCTTTTTCTCCGAACAAATCTAATACTATTCCATCCGGAACAGTATTTACCAGATTCGCCTCTAATAAATTAACATTACCGATAAAGTCAGCTACAAATCTACTAGACGGGCGTTCGTAAACATCGGTGGGACTGCCAATCTGTTCGATCCGACCTTCGTTAATAATTACGATTACATCAGACATAGTGATCGCTTCAATTTGATCGTGGGTAACGTATAAAGCAGTGATCCCTAATTTCTGTTGCAGCATTCTAATTCTTTCTCTCATATCTTCGCGCAGTTTGGCATCTAAATTCGATAAGGGCTCATCAAAGAGCAGAACTTTTGGTTGTAATACAATTGCTCTGGCTAGCGCCACCCGTTGTTGTTGACCGCCGGAGAGTTGGTTGGGGTAGCGTTTCTCTGTTCCCAACATATTAACAAGATCCAATACCTTAGTAACCTTTTCTTGAATTTCTTCGGGACTGGATTTTCTGATTTTTAGACTATAAGCAACATTGTCAAAGACGTTCAAATGTGGGAAAAGAGCATAACTCTGGAAAACCATAGCTAAGTTTCTTTTGTTCGGGGGTACCTGAGTGATATCGATCCCATCAATAAAGACGCGACCGGTATCTGGATTTTCGAACCCAGCGACTACTCTAAGGGTAGTGGTTTTTCCACACCCTGAGGGACCGAGGAGTGTAACGAAAGAGCCTTTTTCAATGGACAAACTTAAATCATCGACGGCCACTATGGAGCTTCCGCCGGGTGCTTTAAATCTTTTGGTAATGTTTTCCAACTTTACACTAACACTCATCTTTATTAACCTCCAATTCTAGGCGCAGTATAACTTATTTGACCTAAACTCAAACGAATAAGGGCAAAAACAATAAAGACAATAATAATGGTGAAAAAGGATAAGACACTAGCCGGACCTAACCGCATGATCTCTGTTTGCGCCAGCACAAGAGCTGTTAGGTGATTCCAACGCGCGGTAACCAAAAATATTACAGCGGAAACCGCTGTCATACTCCGTACAAAGCTATAGGCCAGACTAGCAAAAAAAGCTGGTTTAATTAAAGGCAGGGTAACATGGGTAAAGGTATAAGCAGTATCCGCCCCTAGATTAAGCGAAGCTTCTTCAATTGCCGGATCAATCTGATTCAAAGTGGCGACACCGGATTCAATACCAACTGGGATCTCCCGGAAGACAAAACAGCAGATAATAATCCACATTGTTCCTGTTAATAATAACGGTGGAGTGTTAAACGCTAAAATATAACCGATCCCAACCAGAGTTCCGGGAATGGCGTAACCGAGCAAAGTTACAAAACCCATTGCTTTTTTCCCAAAGAATTCTTTTCGAACCATAAGAAAAGCGATGACCATGGAGAGAAGTCCGGCGATTACAGTAGCAATTCCCGCCATAATGACTGTGGCTTTGATGCTCAACTTGCCCACATCCCAGGCATAGGCGAAATTCTCCAAAGTTAACGACCAGTTGTAACCCCATAGTTTAACGAAACAACCATAGATAATCACACCGTAAAAGGCGAGCGTCATTAGGGAGATTAATGAGAGCAAAATAGTAAGTATGTATTTGGCCAGCGGATGTGCTTTCATTAAACCGGAAGTTGACGGTTTTCCAGTTACAGTAACGACTGACTTTTTACTTAGGTTTCTTTGAAGGTAAAAGGCGATTAAGGCCGGGGCTAAAAGCACAAAAGCAATCGCGGCGCCCCGCGGGGTATTAAACATCCCGGTAACCTGCAGATAAGCCTGGACCGATAGCACATCAAAGTCGCCTCCGAGAATTACCGGATTACCGAAATCAGCCAGTGAAGTGACAAAGACCAGTAGCCAAGCAGAGGCGATGCCCTGCAATGATAGAGGCATAGTGACTGTCCTAAAGACTTGTCTGCGGGTTGCCCCCAGGTTAAAGGCGGAGTCTTCCAAATCCGGACTGATCGCCTTTAATACCCCGTCCAAGACAAGGTAAGCAATTGGAAACATGCTTAGAGACTGTACTAGAACCAATCCATCGAACCCATAAATATTAAAACTGGTGAGACCTAATAATTTCTTGGTTATCAACCCGTTTTTACCTAACAATAGGATGACCGACAGTGCAAACATAAAAGGCGGTGAGATAATCGGCAGCAAGGACATTTGCTGAAAAAAACCTTTGCACGGGATATCAGTACGGTTAAGGGCGTAGGCGTAACAATAACCGATGAAGGTAGAAATCGTGGCTACGGTTACAGCTAGTTTCATTGAATTAATAAATGTTTTTCTTAACCATGCTTGCTTAAAAAGATAAATATAGTGTTCAAAAGAAACCCGACCATCGACCATAATACTGGTTATCATCGCTTTACTAACGGGGTAGAGGATAAAGATTAGAAGTAAGGCCCAAATCGTTATTATCGCGCCTGTAATGATCGGATCTTTGATTTTCTTTTTGTTTTGCAGCTGTTCTGCAGTGTTTGGCTTGAATGTTAACTCCAACTTATTCGCCTCCTTATTAGAAAAGTGGGGCGTTGACGCCCCACTTTTAGGACGATCCTATTTTCCGTAAACCTCATTTTGCCATCGATCGATGAGGCGTTCTTTGTTTGCTCCGCCCCAAACATCATCTTGATCTACTACTTTGACTTCGGTTAGTGGTTTAGCGCCTTTTTTCAACGGTACATCAGCAAAAACCGCAAGATAGTAACTGGCCAATATTTTTCCTGCTTTTTCGGAGAGCACCCAGTCGTAAAGTTTCTGAGCGGTTTTCATTTGAGGACCGCCTTTAACTAAGGACATGGATGCTACTTCGTAACCTGTTCCTTCTGAGGGGAAAGCGATCTCCAGCGGATAACCTTGATCAATAAGTTTAACTTGGTCATGAGAGTAACCCAGGGCAATCGGTGTTTCTCCTATAGCGGCGGCGCGTCCGGGAGCTGATCCCGACTTGGTATACTGGTTAATATTTTTATTCAATTCCTTCAAATAATTAAAAGCTAAATCTTCATCATGGTTGAAGATATAGATCATAGTGGTAATAACATTATAAGAGGTTCCAGATGATTGAGGGCTGGCCATTTGAACGTGACCTTTATAAATCGGTTTGATTAAGTCAGCCCAAGATTTAGGCGCCGGTAGATTTAGCTCTTTTAATCTTTCGAGGTTATAAACGAAGCATAGTGGTCCGGCGTAGAGTCCGCACCAGTAATTATCTTTATCTTTGAATTGCGCGGGAACATTTTTAGCATTGGGTGAAACGTAAGGAGCAGTTAAACCCTTGTTTTTAGCTTCAATATGGTTCAGGCCCACGCCGCCAAGAAAGATGCTAGCCTGCGGGTTGTTTTTTTCCGCTTCGATCCTGGCTACCGACTCACCCGTGCTTAGTCGAACCCAGTCCACCTGAATTTTGGTTTCCTTTTGGAACTCGTTAATTAACGAACGGGCGACCTCTTCATCCAGACTAACATAGGCGGTTAACCTTTCGGCTGCCAAGCCGGTTAGGGAAAGAATCATAACAACAACTAACAGACTCAATAAAGAAAATTTAATCTTTTTCAAACGATAAACCTCCTCAGATTTTCTAAATTATTATTTGTTTATTGATGTAGTAGACCAAGTGACACAAGATTGTTTAGAGCTCTCAGCAGATGAAGGTGTTTTATGTTTTACCTCCTCTCCTCTTCTTTCCAAACATCATTTTTTTAAACACCTCTCCTTAACTTACTGTTAAATTAACATTAACATAAGAAACGTAAAAAATAAATCAGACAAATCTATTATTTTGTTGAAAAATCTGAACTCATTTCTCTATTTACTCATATTAAGGAATTGGCTAATGGGATTGGTTTAAGATTTAACCACAAAAAAATCCTTTATCTTGTCGAGGCGCCCGACTCTAATTTTCATCAAATTTCCTCCATTTAAGAAAAAAATGAGTTAACAATGTAAGGTAACTTATGATTTATGATAATTTCCTATAAAAGAAAAGTAAGCAGCTCTCGCGTTTAGCGTGAGAGCTGCTTACTTTTATAACTTGATAATATGATTTGCACAAAAAGCATAAATGGCATGAACTATGAGTTTCAGGCGCTCTTAACGAGATGAGGGGGAAAAGATGGCCTTAATACATGAAAGGAATAGAGCTATTAGATGTCAGCATATTGTTGGGAAGTTGTTCGATTAAATTGAACCTTGAAAAGTGATCGGGATGGAAATTTGCTTCTTGTAAACAAACCATACTATCTCAGTCGTCTATTATTGAAAAATCTCGTAAAGCAAATTACGGAAATACCCCTTATTTTCTGGGAGGACTATAAATTACATAATATTCTGTTGGCCCCTGGTTTACATTGATGACTTCATGAACATCACCTGGATAGACTAATACACCGGCGCCAGCAGGAGCCCGATGAATCTCCCGGTCATTTCGGAGTTCCAGTTCTCCTGAGATTACCAGCAAAAAATGTTCTGAATCGGGGTGGCTATGCGATGTTCCATAACCCCCTTCTTCCATTCTAGCGTAATTCCTGAGGAAAAAGTTAACAACAATACTTCTTACTTTATTCAGATTTAAGCATTTGAATAAAGCTTACTAAAATTGATATTGCTCAAAGATTCAATAATTTTAGCATAACAGTCATGCTGTCAGACAGCTTAACTTTATATTTTCTCTGCCGACTAAGAAAATCCTTCTTTATTTTAAAAATCTCTTAACCATTACGTTAACATCTAATTTAAGGAATTGCCTGACTCAATAATTGAAAAGGTCCATCAAGGATTGGGGAATAAACCTTCTTAGTTTTATCCATACTGGAAAGGTAAGAATTTATAAACCAGAACTAGGTGGAGAAAACAATGAAAATTCTCTTGGTTTACCCCAAATTTCCTGAGACCTTTTGGAGTTTTAAGTATGCTCTCCAATTCATCAAAAAAAAGGCAGGCAATCCTCCGCTAGGATTACTGACCGTAGCAGGACTTCTCCCCAGGGAATGGGAACAGAAATTAGTTGATCTAAACGTCACTGCTTTAAAAGAAGCCGATTTAAAGTGGGCCGATTTTGTTTTTATAAGCGCGATGGCTGTGCAGAAGGATGGAGTCCGGGAGTTAATCGCCAGATGTAAAGCACTAGGCAAGAGAATAGTCGGGGGTGGGCCACTTTTTACCGTTAGTTGGAAAGATTATCCCGAGGTGGACCACTTAGTCCTTCACGAGGCGGAGATCACTCTGCCCCGTTTCTTAGCTGACTTGGAACAAGGCGTCCCTCAACATCTTTATACCGCCGGTCTCGAGGAATGGGCTGACCTAACGCAAACTCCGATTCCGCGCTGGGATCTCCTGGCTTTTAAAAATTATAATGCGATGTGCCTACAGTATTCCCGAGGATGCCCTTTTAACTGCGAGTTTTGTGACATTACCTTGCTTTACGGACAGCGCCCGCGTACAAAAAATAGAGAACAGGTGCTGGCAGAACTTGAGAGTTTGTATAATCAGGGCTGGCGGGGTGGCGTCTTTATGGTGGATGATAATTTTATTGGCAATAAAAAAGAATTAAAGGAAGAGATTTTACCGGCCATGGAGGAGTGGCAAGCGGAACGAAAGTTTCCATTTTGTTTTAATACTCAAGCCTCAATTAATCTGGCGGATGATGAGGAATTATTAAAAAGTATGGTTAGGGTAGGTTTTGAATCAGTTTTTGTTGGGATTGAGACCCCTCATGAGGAAAGTTTATCCGAATGTAGCAAAGTACAGAATAAAAATCGGGACTTGATTGCTTCCGTAAAAAAGATTCAGCGCCATGGGCTGCAAGTGCAGGGGGGGTTTATTCTTGGATTTGATCATGATCCCCCGACTATTTTTGAACGCCAAATTGAGTTCATCCAGAAAAGCGGGATTGTCACTGCAATGGTGGGGCTTTTAAATGTGTTGAAAGGGACCAAGCTTTACCAGCGGATGGAGAAGGAAGGGCGAATTCTAGCTGAGAGTAGAGGGAATAACACCGATCAGCAAATTAATTACCGTCCTAAGATGCCATGGGAGTCCTTGCTTAAAGGTTATAACAAGGTGATGACTACGATTTATGCGCCAAAATATTTTTATCAAAGAGTAAAAGAGTTTTTGCAAGAGTATAACCCGCCGAAAGGGAGAAAACTTCATCCCCGCTTATATCATTTGCCGGCCTTTTTTAAAGCTCTATTTATCATTGGGATCTGGGGTGAAGAAAGGTCCTATTTTTGGCGACTGATCGGTTGGTCGCTGTTTAAGAAACCGCAAGTATTTCCTTTAGCGATTACTTATACCATTTATGGTTTCCACTTCCGTAAAGTATTTCTAGAACAAGCTGAACCAGAGCGAGTTCCTCTTACTTTCCCTGATACTTCGCCAGTATAGAAGCAAATTTTGGTGTAAAAACTATTGTAAGCTTTTTGCGTTGTATCCTTTTTAAAAGGTCCCAATACAATATATAGTCTTTGACTGGTATTAGGCTATCAATATATTGTATTGGTATAATTAAATCAAAAGGCAACGCAAAAAGCCC